>UQUH01000001.1 GCA_900544245.1 uncultured Coriobacteriaceae bacterium
GAGCTTGCTGGGGGGGGGGGGGCCCTCCCGCGCGCCCCCTGCCGTTGCCGCCGCAAGTGCCGTTGCCGGCTGTGTCTGCACGCCAGAGCAATTATCCTAGAAGCTTCCTCGAACGCTTTTCTCGCACAATGATTCGCGCCCGAAGCGCTAAAATCGCAAAGCAGCTGCGGAACTCGCGCGCAAGGGCGGCGCGCTCAGACAGTCCTCGCAAAACCGCTTTGCGATTTCAGCGCTTCTGCTCATCGGGCTTCGCAAAGCGTTCAGGAAAGCTTCCTTGTTGTGGATTGATTGGTATGAAGTCATGCAACTAACAGGCACCGCAATCAAATACGGCCGCGACGTCGATACCGATGCGATTATCGCGGCACGCTACCTGAACTCATCCGATATGGACGAGCTCGCACTGCATTGCATGGAGGATCTCGATCCGACGTTCACGCAACGGGTAAAGCCGGGTGACATCATCGTGGCTGGCGAGAACTTTGGCTGCGGGTCGTCGCGAGAGCACGCACCGAGCTGCATCAAGGCAGCTGGCATCTCCTGCGTCATCGCCAAGAGCTTCGCGCGCATCTTCTATCGCAACGCCATCAACGTCGGGCTGCCCATCATCGAGTGTCCCGAGGCTGTCGATTGCATCGAGGAAGGCGACGCGGTTTTTGCCGATACGAGCACGGGCGTCATCGAAGACCTGACTACGGGGGAGAGCTGGGAGGTCCGGCCCTTCGAACCGTTCATACAGGAGATCGTCGAGGCGGGCGGTCTCGTTGCGCGGACGAAGATGCACAGGTGATGACCGTGAGCAAGCAGCGCTACGAGATATGCGTTTTGCCGGGTGACGGCATCGGACCGGAGATCATGCGGGTTGCCCTCGAGGTCCTGCATGCTGTCGGACGCAAGCACGGCATCGAGTTCGCCTGCATCGAAGCGCCCATCGGCGGCTGCGCAATCGACGCGTGCGGCAACGCGCTACCCTGCGAGACCGTCGAGCTCGCTCGTCGTGCGGACGCGGTGTTGCTCGGTGCCGTTGGCGGCCCGCGCTGGGATACCGTCGATCCGGATGCCCCACGGCCCGAAGACGGGTTGCTCGGCATTCGCAAGGAGCTCGGCCTCTACGCGAACTTGCGACCGGTGCACGTCTATGACGCACTTCTTGACGCCTCTCCGCTCAAGCCCGCGACGGTGCGCGGCTGCGATATCCTCATCGTGCGCGAGCTTACCGGCGGTTTGTATTTTGGCGAGCACGTGACTGTGGAAAACGTCGCGGGAGCCGGCGCGAATGGCAGCGCTGGCGCGCATGCCCATGACGTCATGCGCTACGACGAGCACGAAATCGAGCGCATCGCGCATCGTGCCTTTGCGGCGGCCGGCAAGCGACGCGGCAGGGTCACGAGCGTCGACAAGGCAAACGTTCTCGATACGGGACGTCTCTGGCGCAGGATCGTGCATCGGGTTGCCGCCGAGTACCCACATGTCGACCTTACCGATATGCTCGTCGACAATTGCGCAATGCAACTTGTCATGAATCCGGGCCAATTTGACGTCATCCTCACCGAGAACACCTTTGGCGACATTCTTTCCGACGAGGCGTCGGTGCTTGCCGGTTCACTCGGCCTGCTCGCGAGCGCGTCGCTTGGTGATGAGAGCTCGCTGTTCGAGCCCTGCCATGGGTCGGCTCCCGATATCGCGGGCAAAAACATCGCGAACCCGTTTGGTCAGGTGCTCTCTGTTGCTATGATGCTTACGTACGGTTTGGGATTGGATGATGCCGCCGCCGATGTGACGCGTGCAGTCGATCGCGTGCTCGAGCAGGGTTGGCGCACAGTCGACGTCGCCGGTGCCGAAACGGATGCCGTGCGCGTTTTGGGAACGAGGGAGATGGGCGAGAGAATCGTCGCCTGCATCGAGGAGGAAAGATGAAAGCCGTAATACCCGCCGCCGGTCTGGGAAGCCGCTTCCTGCCCGCGACCAAGGCGCAGCCCAAGGAAATGCTGCCGGTAGTCGACAAGCCGGCGATTCAGTATATCGTCGAGGAAGCCCTCGAGGCGGGAGTCGACGAGGTCATCATCGTCAACAGTCGTGACAAGAAGTCCATCGAAGACCAGTTCTCCCCGCACGATGTGCTCGTTAAGCACCTACGCGGCGTGGGCAAGGACGCATATGCCGATGCCGTCGAGCATGCGGGCGCGCTTCCCGTGAAGTTCGTGTACCAAGACGAGCCGCTTGGATTGGGGCATGCCGTGCATGTCGCCGCGCCAGAGACCGGTGATGACATGTTCTTCGTCATGCTCGGTGACGTTCTGGTACCCGACAACGCGATGTGCCAGAAGATGCGCGCGATTTCCGATGAGCACGGCGGTGCGAGCGTCATCGCGGTGCTGCCCGTATCCGATGACGAGGTCAGCCGCTTTGGCATCATCGGCGGCGATGATCTGGGCAATGGCGTGTGGAAGGTCACCGAAATGGTCGAGAAGCCCGCGCTCGAAGATGCCCCGAGCAATCTCGCGAGCTTTGGCCGCTATTTGCTGAGCTCGACCGTCATGGAGCTGCTCGCCACGACCGAGCCCGGTGCCGGCGGCGAGATCCAGCTTACCGATGCGCTCGTCTCGCTGCTTGACCGTGAGGACATGTACGCGCTCGTCATCGACCCGAGCGATGGCTATGACACTGGCACGGTACCCTCGTGGATTGCCGCGAACGTCGCACAGGCGATGAAGGATCCCAAGATCGCCGCGTATCTCAAGGAGACCGTCGGCCCGCTCTTCGCATAGGTATCACGTGGACATGCGGAACGGTTGTCTGGTGTAGAATACTGCGGGTATGCCGTACGCGGAGGGATGGCAGAGCGGTTGAATGCAACGGTCTTGAAAACCGTCAGGCGGTGCTGAGCCGCCTCCAGGGTTCGAATCCCTGTCCCTCCGCCAGCTCACTGGGACACGGCTGCGTAGCTGCGAAAGGGGAGTCATGACCGGCGACGCGCGCATACTCGTGCTCATGGCCACCTATAACGGCCAGGCGCATCTCGCGGAACAGCTCGACAGCATTTTCGACCAAGAGGGCGTCGAGGTCACCCTGCGCGTTTCCGATGACTGCTCCACCGACAACACCTTCAGGATTCTCGAGACCTACGCCGCTGAGCATGAGAACCTCGAGATCATCTACAACACCGCGCACAAGGGCAAGACGCGCACGCTCATGAAACTCGTCTACGAGGCGCCGGTCGAGGAATACGACTTCATCGCGCTTGCCAACCAGGATGACGTCTGGCATCCCGGCAAGCTCGCCGCGGGAACGGATCACATCTCGGCAAACACGAGCAGGCCCGAGCTCTACTATGCGGGCACGAATTGCATCGACGAACGCGGCAGGCTGCTGGGTGACGAATTCGAGGAGTACGACGTGTGCGCGAGCCATCCGGGTAGCCTGCTGCTGGTGCGTAACTGGGCACTGGGGTGCACGATGCTCATGAACGGTGCGCTCGTCAAGCTGCTGCGCCGACGGCGGGTCTTCGACTTCGCGCGTGGCTGCGATGCGTGGATACATGCCGTCGCCCTGTATTGCGATGGCTACGTCTTTGCCGATTTACCGCATCGCCATGTCGACAGGCGCCTGACGAGCGACCGGGACTTTCCGCCTGCGTGCGATGATCTCGATCCCGATCTGTCGGCGCAGTGCACTACGATGGCGCAGGTGCTCTTGCGCGAATACGAGCGCGTGATGAGCCCGGATGCCGTGAAGCTCGTCGAGGCCGTTGCGGTCAGGCACGTTTCGGCCAAGGCACGGCGCTTCCTCGCCGGCCGCACGGACATCATGCTGCCGACAAACGCGCGCACGAGCAAGTTGCGCTGGGGCATCCTGAGAAACAAGTTCTAGAGGCGGGGCGATTGCCGCGTCGGGGACTATTGCCCCTGCGCCGTTTCGCCGATGAGGGTGAGGAGCTCGCGGATATTCTCGACGCTCACCGTGTCGCCGTAGACATGCGAGCTGACGATGACGGACGGGCTGCCAAACTTGTTGGCCATGAGGATGTCGGTGTCGTAGGTATCGCCAACGACGAGAATCTCCGCAGGAGCCAGCCCAAGTTGCTCGCTGACCTCCTTGAGCATGAAGGTGCTGGGCTTGCCGATCGTGAGGTCGACCATGCGTCCCGAACACCACTCGACGGATGCGACCATGCCGCCGCAACCGGGCATGAGCTGCTGGTCCTCTCCTGGATAGGACCGCTCCTTGTTGCAGGCGATGACCTTGCCTGCCCTGAGCGCGACGTTGGCGGCAACGGCAAGCTTCTCGTAATCGAATTCCGGATCGAGCCCGATGAGCATGTTTTCGGCCTCTTCGGCTTCGACGGCGTGCACGCTCAGCTTCTCGCATTCGCTCACGAGGTTCTTCGATCCGCACACGTAGACGTTGGAGAGGCGTTCGCGATGTGCATGCAGGGCTGCGGCGTATCCGCTCGTGAGGACTTCGCGGAACGTGCAGTCGATGCCCATGCCACGCAACTTGTGGAAGATCTGGGATCGGGTTTCGGACGAGTTGTTGGTGAGGAAGAATATTGACTTTCCGAGTTTGCGGCAATGCCGAATGACCTCGTCAACGCCATCGATAAGCTGGGACCCCCGGTATACGGTACCGTCGAGTGCGAAGGCGACGGCCTTTGTATCTTCAAACATGCTTTTCCTCCTGGACGGGATAATATCACAGCGCCTGCAGCCGCAGCGTGTTTCGGCCGGTGCTACTCGGATGCGGGCTTTTCGTCGCCACCGGGATCCGGAGTCGGCTCTGGGTCGGGCTTCTCGTTTCCGCCGCTGGAGCTGGACGTGCTCGATGCGCTGCTCGAGGCCGCGCTGGACGAACTCGACGAGCTCGACGAACTACTCGAGCTCGATGACTCGCTGGGGTCCTCGTCGTCCCCGCCGATGATCGTGACGTCCTTGGTGAAGTCCCAGGTACGGGCCGGTTTGTAGCTGATCTTCTCGCTCGTCGTGGGGAACTGCTCGATGGGCTTGCCCGCGAGGGCGGCGTTCATGAAGCTGCGCCAGATGGGCGCGCATATGGTGCCACCGTAGAGTCCCGTCTCCCGTTCGGTGCGGTAACCGGCCCACACGGCTGTCGAGTACTGGGGCGTGAAGCCGCAGAACCAGAGGTCGCGACCGTGCTCGGAGGTGCCGGTCTTGCCCGCGCAGGGCTGTCCGTTGCTCAGGCTCGCGCCCGTTCCCGTACCCGAGCTGATGACGGTTTCGAGAATGTCGGTCGCCTTCTGGGCGACGGCGGCCGAGAGCGTGCGCTTCCCGGGTTCCGTTTCGTGCGTGTAGACCGTCTCGCCACCCGCGGTGACTATCTCGGTCACGGCGTAGGGCTCGTGATAGTACCCGCCGTTTGCGATCGTGGCATACGCGCTTGCCATCTCGAGGGGGTTGACGCCGCTCGTGCCGAGGGTGACGGTGTCGTCTTGCACGAGGGTCGATTTGATGCCGCATGCCTGGGCGGCGTCAATCGTCTTTTGGGCTCCGATGGCATGTACGAGCTGGGCGAAGACGGTGTTCACCGACGACCTCGTAGCATCCGAGACGCTCATCGGCCCATAGCCATGTCCCTCGGAGTTGCTCACGGTCCAATCCTTGCCTATCTGGACGGGGCTCGCGGATTCGACGTAGGTGTTGTCGGGGTCCATGCCCTCGTTGAGGGCGGAGAGCAGCGTGAAGGTCTTGAAGGCAGATCCGGCCTGGCGGCTCATCTGCGTCGCGAGGTTGAACTTGTTGGTTGCGTAGTCCCTTCCGCCGACCATCGCGACGATCTCGCCGGTGTCGGGGTCGACCGAGACCAGTGCGGCGTCGAAGTTCTCGTCGTTGTACCGCACGCCTTCCTGGATTGCCGTGTTGGCGTCCTCTTGCAAGGAGGGGTCGAGCGTCGTGTATACGGACAGGCCGCCATGCGCGATGATGGTGGCCGGGAAGCGCTCGTCCTCGTCGAGCTGCTTGCGCACGTAGTCGATGAAGTAGGGCGCGATGTCGGAGATGGTCTCGTCATCGAGCGTCTGGTCGGAGAGCACGGGCGTGTCGTTGAGTGCATCGTCGTATTCCGTTTGCGTGATATAGCCGTTGGAGAGCATGCGCTGCAGCACGACCGCGCGACGTGCCATGGCCTTGTCCATGTGCTCGCGGGGGTTGTACGCGTTGGGGGATTGCGGAATGCCGATGAGCAAGGCGGCTTCGGAAAGCGTGAGCTCGCTTGCGTGCTTGCCGAAGTAATCGCGGCTCGCGGCCTCGATGCCGTAGCAGCCGTCACCGTAGTTGACGACGTTGATGTACATCATGAGGATCTCGTCCTTGGTGTACTGTCGCTCGACCTGCGAGGCGATGTACATCTCACGGACCTTGCGCCTGATGCTGCGGTCGGTCATCTCGTCGAGCAGGACGGTGTTGCGCACGAGCTGCTGGGTGATGGTGGAGGCGCCCTCGGAAGTGCCTCCGGAGGCCGCATTCACGATCACCGCACGCGCGATGCCGATGGGATCTATGCCGCCATGTTCGTAAAAGCGCTCGTCTTCGGTTGCGACGGTGCCCTCGAGCACGTATTCGGAGACCTCGTCTTGCGAAATCTCGATGCGGTTCTCCAGGTAGAGCTTCGCGAGGACCGTCTCGCGGTCGTTTGCGTAGATGGTGGTGATGCCCGTGTTTGCGTAGGAGCTGATTCCGCTGTAATCGGGCAGGCCCATGAGCCACGTCGCGCCCACCACGCAGGCGAGGACGACCACCAGGCAGAATGCCCCGGCGATGCATCCGAGAATGGTGAGGAGATTGACTGAGCGGCGCTGCGCTTTCTCACGGCGTTTGCGGTTACGGCTAGACGAAGGCAACTCGGTCTCCTTTCGATGTGAGCACATTATGCCCTAAAAGCGCGCGCATGGTATTGACCTGCGTTCAAAATTCACCAAAGGGAGCCATACCATGCGTCTTGCGTCGGAATGCGATGGGGACGTTTACCGTTCAATGGCCATTCGAGTGGCGTTGTGCCCCTTGCATTGGATACAATCTTGCCCATGTTTATTTTCGACAGCCCACGTGGGCTGTGAGAGAAGGAGGATTCAGATGGCTGCTGTTGTTAACGAGGATACCTGCATCGCTTGTGGTGCGTGCGCTGACGCGTGCCCCGTGGACGCAATCACCATCGGCGATCATGCCGAGGTCAATGCCGACGAGTGCATCGATTGCGGTTCCTGCATCTCCGTGTGCCCGACCGATTCGATCAGCCTCTAGGATACGGACATACATGACGGGTCGTCAGAGGGGCAGAGCCCCTTTTGGCGGCCCGTCGTTATGTCTGCGGTCCAGACGCACATGAATACCGAGACAATTCGCATCGATTCGCTCGCCTACGGGGGAGATGGCGTCGGGCATCTGGCTGATGGCCGCGTCGCGTTCGTGCCGAGGGGGCTTCCCGGCGACGTTTGTGTAGTCGAGTACGTGGACACCGGCGAGCGTTTCGTGCGCGCAAGACTCGAGAGCATCGTCGAGGAATCCTCCGATCGGGTGCAGGCGCTCTGTCCCGAAGCCGCGAGCGGCAGATGCGGTGGATGTCCATGGGCGGATCTCGCCTACGAGGCGCAGCTACGCTGGAAGCGCCAGGCGGTCGTCGACGCCCTCGAGCGAATCGCCCGCATGGACGCCCGGTGGGTCGAGTCGCATGTTCCCGCATGCATCGCGAGCAAGAGGGAATGGCATTACCGCAACAAGGTCGAGTTCGAGACCGGGCTCGACGTGGCGGGGCGCTTCACCCTCGGGATGTATGCACGGGGCGGCTCATTCACGCCCCTTTCGAGCTGCGCCCTCATTCCCGGCAAGTTCTCCCAGGCTCCCAAGGCTCTTACGGGAGCGCTGCGCTTTGCCGCCGGACAGGACGATTTGGGCATCGAGCGCGTGGGCATACGCGTATCGACGCGAACGAACGACGTGGAGGTGGCCCTCTGGACGAGCACGGGACGTTTCCCACGGGCACGTGTCGCGCAGGTGGTGGGCGAGAGCCTGGCCACGAAGGGTGTCGGTATCACGCGCGTGCTGCTCAAGGGGCCTGCCAAGGAGCGCAAGGTCGCCGGCGTCGAATCGCTGCGCGGTCACGGTTACTGGACCGAGACCGTCAATGGCATGACCATGCTTCTGTCGGCGCCGTCATTTTTCCAGGTCAACACGCCCGGTGCCGAAACGCTGACGCGACTCGTCCTCGACGGGCTGTCTCCCGATGGGCTCGACTACGTACTCGACCTCTATTCGGGTGCCGGAACCTTCACGCTGCCGCTTGCCCGTGAGGCGCATGCCGTCGCGGCGGTCGAGTCTGCCGGATCGTCGGTGCGGGATTTGCGGCGCAACCTCGAGCGCAACGACCTGGCAGCCGAAGTTATCGGCGGAGATGCGGCGCGCGAGCTCGCCAGTCTGGGGTCGCCCGATAAGGTCGTTGTCGATCCGCCCCGTAGCGGGCTGGGTGACAAGGCCGTGCGGGGGCTCTGCGAAAGCGGGGCTCGCACGATCGCGTACGTGTCGTGCAATCCCACGACGCTCGCACGCGACCTGGTCAAGTTGCGGGCCGGGGGCTATGAGGTGGAGTGCGTGACGCCGGTCGACATGTTTCCGCAGACCTACCATGTCGAGACCGTCGCGATTCTCACGCGGACGTCCCGGATGTGGTAGATTTACTAACCGGTCCCCTTAGCTCAGCTGGATAGAGCGTTTGCCTCCGGAGCAAAAGGCCGCAGGTTCGAATCCTGTAGGGGGCACCAGCGCGATCGCGGGCCGGGAACCATGGTTCTCGGCCCGTTTTACGTTCGCGTGCGGTTTTTTGCGTTTTCCCAGTCCTCCGAACGCGCTTGTCGCTTCCGCATGCATGCATGTCAACGCTGCTTGCAGGCGTTTCACGGTCGTGTTTTTGCCGTGGATTCGCTTATCGTCTAAAATCATAGAGTTTAGCAACTTCGACATGCACTAGTTTCAGGAGGAATCATGGCTCTGTACACGCCGGAATATAAGCCGAATGGCAAGGAAATCGCCGTCATCACCACCGATGAGGGCACGATTCGCGTCCAGCTTCACGGCGAGGATGCGCCCATCCACGTCGGCAACTTCGTCGAGCTCGCCCAAAAGGGCTTCTACGATGGCCTGAAGTTCCATCGCTATGTTCCGGGCTTCGTGATCCAGGGCGGCTGTCCCAACACGCGCGAGATGTCCGCGGCCGATGTCGCCGCCGGCAAGAGCGGCCCCGACGGCATGCCCGGTACCGGTAATCCCGGTTACTCCATCAAGGGCGAGTGGAAGACCAATCCCAACAACTCGCACGAGGACGGCACGCTTGCCATGGCACGCAGCTCCATGCCCGACTCGGCAGGCAGCCAGTTCTACTTCTGCCTCGGTCCCCAGCACTTCCTCGACACCGACTACACGGTCTTCGGTGACACCATCGAGGGCATTGACGTCATCGGCAAGCTTCGTGCTGGCAGCATCATCGAGAACATCACGATCGAGAACGCGGACTAGTAGGCGCACGTCTACCAAAGGGAGCCTTCCATCATGAAAGTCGAGGTTTTCAAAGAGGCACAGGAGGCCTACTCGAAGGGTGACTACAAGACCGCCCTCGAGGGCTTCATCGCCTGCACGCACGACGTTGCAGGTCTTGCGCCCGCCGACCTCAGCAAGTTCTATCATCTCATCGGCAATTGCTACGTGAAGAGCAACGATCCACGCTCTGCCGCTGAGTACTACCTCAAGGCGCTCACAGGCAGCCCCGAGAAGCGCAAGCCGTCGCTCTATGTCAATCTGGGCACTGCGTTGCTGGGGACGAAGGACTACGAGAACGCGCTCGAGGCCTTTGGTCGCGCTCTCGACTATCCCATCTACACGACGCCCTACAAGGCGTATGCCGGCATTGGCGCCGCGCAGCTCAAGCTCGGCAACATGGTTGAAGCGGGTGCCGCGTATCGCGAGGCCGCGCTTGACCCGGCCAACCCGGCCCCGGCAAAGTCCCTCGTCAACTTGGGTGTCTGCTTCATGGAACTCGGACGTCCCGAGGACGCGGTTTCCGTGTACGAGACCGCCCTCGACTTCGACCTCGACGACCGCGCCCGTGCGAAGGCCTACGCGAATCTTGGTCAGGCCTATATGGCGCAGGGACGTGTGCCGCGCGCGCTCAACGCTTTCGAGAAGGCCGAGGAGATCGGCGGGGAGCTGCCCTCGCTTGCCATGCATGACTACGAGATCGCCCGCACGCTCAAGGAGCGTGTCGATTCTCGTGCCCCCGGCATACTCGACACCGGCTACATTCCTCCCGTCGCGACGGACGTGAGCTCGCCGGAAGACGACGAGGACTTCGATCCGTTCGCCCCGCGCACCGATGCGGACCAGACGGCTCCCCTGGCCACCGATCAGGAGCCGCAGGCGGATGCCGAGGAGGGGGAGACCCTTGATCCCTCCCAGGCGCAGACGATTGCCATGGAGGCCCTGCCCGTCGAGCTCACCGACGAGGTCGACTTCGGCATGGACGAGGAAGACGAGCTCGAGGGGACTCAGGATATCGAGTTTCCCGAGGAAGGCGATCAGGCATACGATTCCGGTCTCGACGAGACTCCCTTCAACTACAACGAGCAGCCCGGTTACGAATACGGCGTCTCCTTCGACTTTGGCGACGAGTATGCCGATGCCCGCGAAACGGTCGATGTCATGGAATCGACGGAGATGCACATGCCCTCGCCAGAGGACACGGCCTTCTTCGACATCAGCGAGCAGCAAATCAACAGTAACGCCCGGAAGGGCATGCGTCGTGACAGGCGTGCCCGCGGCTGCGGTCTGAAAATCGCCATCGTGTTCGTCGTCATCTGCATCCTCATCGCCGCCGCGGCATGTGTCGCCTACGTGCTTGGCTACGGTTATCCGTTGCAGGAGACGGTCACCGAGGACTTCTTCGCGGCCGTCCAGGATGACGGCGACACGAGCCAGTACTGGGCCAAGGATGTCAGCCCGAGCATGCAGCGTGCGCAGGAGGCATCGCTTACGGACCTGTCCTCGTACAGCGTCGAGGCCGTGCAGCGCAGCATGAACCAGACCGCCGTCTTCGTGAAGGCCACGCTCGCGCAAGGTGGCAACATCGACTACGAAGTCGTGTTGACGCGCGATGGCATCTCATGGGCCATCCAGTTCGTCCAGCTCTACTTCCCAAGCGAGCAGTAGAAAAACGTCAGCAAACCCCCCAAGACGATGGGGGGGCAAAAGTGAAAGGAATGAAGCAAGATGATCGAGAAGACCTACACCATGATCAAGCCGGATGGCGTTCGCAACGGGCACATCGGCGAGATAGTGAATCGCTTCGAGCGCGTGGGCCTCACCGTCGAGCGCATGGAGCTCGGCATGGTGACCGAGGAGCTCGCCAAGGCGAACTACGCCGAGCATGAGGGCAAGCCCTTCTACGATGGCCTCATTGCCTACATCACGAGCGGTCCGGTCGTGAAGATGGTCGTGAGCGGCGAGAACGCGGTCGCCACCGTGCGCAAGCTCATGGGTGCCACCAATCCCGCGGACGCTGCCCCCGGCACCATTCGCGGTGATTTCGGCCTGACCATGGACGAAAACGTCATCCATGGCAGCGACTCCGTCGCCAGCGCCGAGCGCGAGATAGGCGTCTTCTTCGGCTAGGAGATTATCCGGACGGGGCCCGTCTGCAAAAGGCGGGTCCCGTCCGTCTTTTGTATCGTCACGCGGACGTGGCCAGTTATGTGGAATAGGTTCAGATTTCGCGACATCTGCAATCGAAAATCCGAGCCATGATACACTTTCATGCCACGCTTCAAATATGAACCAGATAAAGTAAGGAGCGACTATGTCGCTGACAGACAGACTCTTCGGCAACTTCGGTAGCGATATGGCTATCGACCTTGGTACGGCCAACACGCTCGTGTCCGTCCGGGGCCAGGGCATTGTCATCAACGAGCCTTCGGTGGTCGCCATCGAAAAGCAGGACCAGCGCGTCCTCGCCGTCGGTGCCGACGCCAAGGAGATGCTCGGCCGCACACCGGGCAGCATCATCGCCATGCGCCCGCTTAAGGACGGCGTCATCGCCGATTTCGACGTGACCGAGGCCATGCTCCGTTACTTCATCTCGCGCGCGCAGGGTAAGCGCATGCCCTGGCATCCCAAGCCGCGCGTCGTCGTGTGCGTTCCCAGCGGCGTCACCTCCGTCGAGAAGCGCGCCGTCTTCGAGGCGACCATCACCGCCGGCGCGCGCCAGGCATTCCTCATCGAGGAGCCCATGGCCGCCGCCATTGGCGCCGGCCTGCCCGTCGACAGCCCGACCGGCTCCATGGTCGTCGACATCGGTGGCGGTACGACCGAGGTCGCCGTGATCAGCATGGGCGGCATCGTCAACGCGACGTCCATCCGCATCGCGGGCGATGCGTTCGACGCGGCCGTCGTCCAGTACGCCAAGACCCACTACAACATCGCCATCGGCGAGCGTACGGCAGAGGAAATCAAGATCACCATCGGCTCGGCGGCGCCGCTCGTCGAGGAAGTCGATGTTGAGGTGCGCGGACGCGACCTCCTCTCGGGGCTGCCGCGCACCGTGCGAATCGAAAGCGAAGACGTGCGAGAGGCTCTCGAGGAGCCCATTGCCAAGATGATCCAGGCGGTCAAGGACACGCTCGACGAGACCCCGCCCGACCTGGCAAGCGACCTCATGGAATACGGCATCACGCTCACGGGCGGCGGTGGCATGCTGCGCGGACTCGACGAGCGCCTGCGTGCCGAAATCGGCGTTCCCGTCCACGTATCCGAAACGGCCCTCATCAACGTCGTCGAGGGTTGCGCCATGGTGCTCGAGGTCCCTGATTTCCTCTCGCAGTCATACATGCAACAGAGGTAGCGCTTCATGCCAGGACTCTCGTTTGGCAAACAGAGTCAGAACAGACGCTCGGGCCTTTGGTGGGTCCCGATTGTTCTGATTGTCATATCCGTCATGCTCATTACGCTCTGCGTGCGTTTTGGGAACTCGGGCCCCTTCGCGGTCGCACGTGGCGTCGTGCAGACGGTGACCAAGCCCGTCGAGCGGGTCTGCTCGCTCGTGTCGACGCCGTTCTCCAACATAGGGGCCATTGACGTCGACGAGGAAGTCGCCCGCCTCAAGGAGGAGAACAGCCAGCTGCGCACGCTCGTCGCGGAGCTCGAGGAGTATCGCCAGCAAGACCAGCGTCTCACCGCGATGATGCAGTTCGCGGACATCTACGGCCTGGAGACGCTGAGCGCGGAGGTCGTTTCCACGACCACCGGCTGGGATCGCACGGCAACTATCAACAAGGGGTCGCGCGATGGCGTGCGGGTCGGCATGGCCGTCATGAGCACCTGCGGGCTCTACGGGCAGGTCGAATCGGTGACCGACGCCTCGAGCGTCGTGCGTCTCATCAACGACGCGAATTCCTCCGTCGCCGCCATGGTGCAGAACTCCCGTGCGCATGGCATCTTGCATGGCGCCTATGACGGAACCCTCACGCTCGAATACGTGCCGATTGACATGACCGTGGGCGAGGGTGACATCGTCATCGCATCGGGAAGCGGTGGCGTCTACCCGCGCGGCATAGTCATCGGTACCGTGCGCACCATCGAGACGGATTCCTCGAAGCTGTATCATCGAATCATCGTCGAGCCCCTCTTCAATATCGAGTCCTGCGAGGAGGTGCTCGTCTTGACCGGTAACGAGACCGAGACCGAGCGCATCCTCAACGAGGAGCTCCTGCAGACCATCATCGACTCGGCCAATTCGGTGAACGCCTCTTCCGCTCAAGTCGGCGCGGTCGCCAAGGCCCTGCTCAACGAGGCAAACGAGGCGTACCGCGCCGCCGAGGAGCAGCGCCAGGCCGCCGAACGCGCCGCGCGGGAACAGAGCGCGGGCAATGGGGCCCAGGGTGCCTCGGGTTCCGGATCAGGTGGCGAAACGGGCTCCGGGTCCGGCACGAGCGGAGGTGGCGCGAATGAGTAAGCAGGTCGTATACGCCATCACCATCGTCTTGTGCATCCTACTGCAGGCGGGCATCTCCCCTGCCATCGCCATCATGGGCTGTTCGCCCAACTTCCTGCTTATTCCCGTCTTGCTGATCAGCATGCGCTCGGGAACGGGGATGGGGAGCATCGCCGGATTTCTGCTCGGGCTCCTGTACGATCTGATGGGCAGCGGGACGATCGGCTGCATGGCCCTCGTGTTCACGCTCATCGCCTTCATCGTGGGTGTCGCGGGCGAGAGCATGGACCTACTCACTCCCGTCGCGACGATCATCGTCGCCGCGCTCTCATCGCTCATCCTCGAGGTCGGCTACGGCATCGCCGCGATTCTCACGTCCTCGGAAGGCGGCGGCGTGATGTCGACGATGCTCAGCTACTCGCTTCCCTCAGCTCTGTACACGGCCGTTTTCGCCGTGATCGCGCTCGTCACCATCAGCCTGGTGATTGCCGATGACAACGCGGGAATGCCCACTCATCTGGGAGAGCGTCGCGATGGCGGCATGCGCGGCGGTCCACGCATGAAGTCGCGACTCAAGTAGGGAGATGAGTGCATGACGGCAGCAATCTTTGCGGCAATCAGCGTTCTTCTCATAGTCGTGGCCATCGCCATCATCGTCGTCGTCGTGCGATCGGGCCGCCGCCGGCCCACGCGCATCCCAATCGACACGCGTAGCGCTTCCGAACTCGCCATGAGCACCGAGGCCCATGGCGGGCCCGGCGGCGATTCCCAGGGCCCGACGCGTCGTCGCTTCTTCGGCTTCGTCGCCGTCATCGGCGCGTGCATCGGCGCGCTCATCGTCAAGCTGTGGTCGATGCAGGTCATCTCCGGTGCCGAGTACACGGCCAAGGCAGAGGGCAACCGCATCAACGAGTACACGACCATTGCGCCACGCGGACGCATCTTCGATCGCAACGGCGTGGAGCTCGTGGGAAACCGTTCGACCTTCGCCGTGCTCGCGAGTGCCGACGTCCAAAACGACCAGCTGGTGTTGAAACGCCTCTCCGATGTCCTGGGCATTCCGTACGAGACCATCTCGTCGCTTGCCGCCTCGCAGACGCAGGGGGCGCAGGCCGACCGCGTTATCGCCCTCGATGTCGATGACCGCGCAGTCGCATACATCTCGGAGCATCCCAACGCGTTTCCCGGCGTGCGGATCGAAAGCCGCACCGTGCGCACCTACCCCAATGACGACCTGGCGGCGCATGTACTCGGCTATACGGGCACGATTTCGCAGGAAGAGCTCAAGCGGGAGGCAAACGGCATTACCTACGAGTCGGGCGATATCGTCGGCAAGGATGGCGTGGAGCAGGCCTTCGAATCGTACCTGCAAGGCGATCGCGGCATCAAACGCGTCGAGGTCAACGCGGCCGGCGAGGTCGTGAACGCCGTCGATTCTGTCGAGCCCGTCCAGGGAAACGACATCCGCATAACCATCGACGCCAACGTCCAAAAAGTCGCCGAGGAGGCATTGCGGCGCGCGTTCGCCGATGCGGCGATGTCGGGCCACGATGGTGCCCGTTCCGGCGCCATCGTCTGCATGAATTGCAATACCGGCGAGGTCATCGCCATGGCATCGGCCCCCTCGTACAATCCGAGCCAGTTCATCGGAGGCATCTCGTCCGACGTCTGGGAGGAAATGACGAGCGAGGATTCCGCCTATCCGCTCTCGAATCGCTGCATCGCCGGTCTGTATCCGGCTGCATCAACCTTCAAGGGCTTCACGGGTCTGGCGGGGTTGGAATACGGCTTCGTCACCGACAGCTCGACGTGGGAATGCGAGGGCACGTGGACGGGGTTCGGCGAGGAATGGCCGCAGAAGTGCTGGAAGACGGAGGGCCACGGATCGATTGGCTTCCATAACGGCATCGTCGAAAGCTGCGACGTCGTCTTCTACGAAATCGCCAAGAACTTCTACCAGTACAACGAAAGCGAGACGGCGCTCCAAGACTATCTCAAGACCTGGGGCTTTGGTTCCAAGACGGGCATCGAGCTCTCCGGCGAGTCGGAGGGACGCGTGCCCACGCCCGAGTGGAAGAAGAAGTTCAATCGCGACGCACCCGAAAGCCAGGCGTGGTTGCCGGGTGACCTCTCGAACCTCATCATCGGCCAGGGCGACCTGCTCGTGACGCCGCTGCAGATATGCTGCGGATACGCGGGGCTCGCCACCGGCCGCGTCCCCAAGCCCGTGCTGCTGCATTCCGTCATTTCCACCGACGGCACCATGACGGCAGTGGACGGGGCTCGCTACCAGGGCAGCATAGTCCAGCCCGAATTCGACCAGAAGAACATCGACATCATGCGCAGCGGATTTCGCGGCGTCGTCGAGGATGGCTCGGTATCGGGCGTTTTCGAGGATATGGGCATCGCGACTTCGGGTAAGACGGGCACCGGCGAGGTCGCCGGCAAGGACGACTATGGTTGGTATGTTGGCTATGGTCCGACGGAAGCGCCCGAATACGTATGCGTCTGCTGCATCGAGGAAGGCGGATCCGGCGCCCTGTGCGCCGCCCCCGCCGTGCGCTCGGTGCTCGCCGCCGCCTTTGGCCTGTCCGCCGAGCACGTTTCCGGTTCCGCGATCGAGGAGCGCTGATACGGGCATGCCGCAGCTTTCGTTCGGGAAATCCCCCAAGGTCCACGCGCGTACCGCATCGGCCAGCTTGGCCGGTTCGGGCGAGAAGCGCTCGTTTTCGATTCCGGCCAACATCATCTTGCTCGTCCTGGTCGTGCTCATCTTGATCTGCGGCCTCGTCACGTTGTATGCGGTGACGAGGACCGAGACGGAGTATTCGATAACGCGCCAGATCGTCGGCGTCGCGATTGGCGTCGTCGTCATGGTGGGCGTTTGGCTTTTCGACTACCGTCGTCTGGCCAATCTCGTCATCCCCCTCATCGTCCTCGATGCCGTCCTCATCTTGCTGCCGATGGTTCCCGGCCTCGGATACGAGGTCAATGGCGCGACCTCGTGGATTAGGGTCGGCTCCCTGTCCTTCCAGCCCTCCGAGCTCGCCAAACCGGTGACCATCTTGGCGATTGGCGCGGCGACGGCACAGTACCAGGGGTCGATCACGAGGGGCATCGACTTCCTGAAGTTGCTCGGCATCCTGCTCATTCCCTTCGTCTTACTCATGCGCGAGGACCTGGGCACGGCACTCGTCATCCTCATCGTCGGGTTCTGCATTCTGCTCATCGGCGGCGTCGCGCGTCGCTGGCTCATCATCTCGGTCGTCACGGCAGTGGTCGGCGTAGCGGGCCTGCTTGGCCTCAATGGCGTCGTCAACGATTGGACCGGCGGAGACGTCCAGCTCATCAGGCAGTACCAGATGAGCCGCCTGCTCGTCTTCATCGATCCCGACAATCCCGAATATGCCGACGATGCCTACAACCTCAACCAGGCCAAGATCGCTGTCGGAAGCGGCGAGCTCGTCGGAAAGGGCTGGGGTAACGCGACGCAATCGTCGGGCGGCTTCCTGCCCGAGTCGGCGACGGACTTCATCTTCTGCGTCTTCGCCGAGCAATTTGGCTTCGTGGGGGCGTTCATATTGCTTGTCCTGTACCTTGCGCTGCTCATGACGGCGCTCGGCATAGGACTTTCGTCATCCGATTTGTTCGGCTCGCTCATCGCAGCTGGTATCATGGCGATGTGGCTGTTCCAGATTGTCGAAAACATCGGCATGGACTTGGGGCTCATGCCCATCACGGGCATTCCCCTGCCGTTCATGAGCTACGGCTCGTCGTTCATGTTCACGAACTTCATATGCGTCGGGCTGCTCTTGTCGGTCTGGTCGCGGCGCAACGATGCGATAGGGTAGAAAGAGGAAGGTCGGACACGCTATGCCGAGCATGCCAATTGACGTAAGCAAGCTGTTGAGCGCAATCACGAACATCGGGCAGCAGCGCGACATGCCCTCGCGCGTCGAGCTCGTCTTCGACCCGACGGCAAGCGACGCTCTCGTCGACAAGGTGATCGACGCCTTTGTGGACGTCTCGTCCAACGCCCACGTCACGGACACCGTCCTTTCCGAGAAGGTCCCCGCCTTGTCCAAGGATACCGACCTCGTCGTCATCGTCGGCGGCGATTCGCTGCTCCTGGGCGATGTCGCGCACGCCGCAGAGGAAATCGGCGTTCCCGCGGTTGTCGTCATCGAGCGTGGCAAGACCTATTTCGCCAATGACAGAGGGTCCGCGCAGGCCTACGCCGACATGACCCTCGCGGCCAATTCCGCTCCCACCTTGACCGGCACCGCCCAGGCGCCTGGCGTGGGCAGGGGCATCGATCTCGAAGACCTCGTCGATATCGAACTCGACGGCGATGTCCCCCGTCCGCTCGAGCAGCTCGGAACGTGGGTCGTCCAGAACGTGCCCGACAAGCGCCTGTCGCTCGCCCGCGCGTTCCCGTTCATGCGCCATCCGCTTGCCGTCGAGCTCGCCAAGCAGACGACCATCCAGAACGGTGCCATCGGCCTCGTGTTTTTCGTGCCGGGAGCGGACATGCCGCTCATCGCCCTCAACCAGGCCAAGATGGTGCTCCAGATCGCGGCCGTTTACGGCAAGGAGATGAACAGGGACCGCATTGGCGAGATTCTGGCTGTGATGGCGGGCGGCTTTGGCTGCCGTGCGGTGGCACGCCAGCTCGTCGCCCGTGCCCCCGTGCTGGGCTGGGCCATCAAGCCGGCCGTTGCCGCATCGGGGACGATGGCGATGGCCATCGCCGCGATCGAGTACTACGAGGAGCACGGCAGGCTGCACGGTCTGTCAGAAGTCGCGGCCAAGGCCGCGGAGAAGGCGGCTCCCATCGTCGACAAGGGCGCCGATCTGGTCGGCACCGTCGTGAGTGACGCGACCGCGCGCATCTAGACGTTGCGGTACGACGCTTCGCATCGTTCGCAGAGCTGATCTGATAGGGGAGATCGCGTGCAGGAATCCAATCTCTGGCAACGATATGCGCAGCTTCTCGATCGCGTCGAGAAGCCTTCGCGCTACCTCGGCCAGGAATGGGGCAGCGTCACGCCGGCCGAGAAACGCGAGGCCGACTACCATGCGGTGCTCGTGTATCCGGACACATACGAGATCGGCCAGGCGAACCAGGCCATCGCCATACTCTACGATTGCCTGAACGCCGACGAGCGCGTCTACTGCGAGCGCGCCTATCTGCCTTGGATTGACATGATCGCCCTCATGCGCGCCCATGACTTGCCGCTCGCATCGCTCGAGACGTATACGCCCGTGCGCGATTTCGACTTCGTGGGCATCACCTTGCCCCACGAGCTGTGTGCCACGAACGTCCTCGAGTTCCTCGACTTGAGTGGCATCCCCCTGCATGCCGGCGAGCGCACCGAGGACGACCCCCTCGTCTTTGGCGGCGGGCCGTGCGCATATAATCCCGAGCCCTTCGCCCCCTTCTTCGATGCCATCTTCGTGGGCGAGGGCGAGGAGGTCGACCTCGAGGCGGCGCTCAGGCACCGCGAGCTCAAAGGACGGGGGGCGTCGCGCGCGCAGATCCTGCGCGAGCTTTCCCGCATCGAGGGCGTCTACGTCCCGGGACTCTACGATGTCGAGGAACATGCGATTCGCGATGATCATCTGGCAAGGGGGTTGCGTGGCTACACGACGGTGACTCCCCGCGATGCGGATGTTCCCGCACGCGTCGAAAAGCGCATCATCCGCGACTTCGATGCGCTCAACGCCCTGCCGCGCCAGATCGTGCCATATTGCGAACTCGTGCATGACCGCCTTGCTATCGAAATCCTGCGCGGCTGCAACCGTGGATGCCGGTTTTGCCAAGCGGGGATGATTTATCGTCCCGTTCGCGAGCGAAATGCCGACACGGTCATCGCGGCCGTGATGGACGGTCTCTCGAGTACCGGTTACGACGAAGTCTCCCTCACCTCGCTGTCGTCTACGGACCATTCGACCATCGAACGGATGCTCAGACGCTTGAACCACAGCTTTTCGCAGACGGGAAAGAGCGTGAGCCTGCCGAGTCAGCGCGTCGACGCGCTCGGCGTCGAGCTCGCGCGCCTTGCCGCGGGCGAGAAGAAGGGAAGCCTCACGCTCGCCCCCGAGGCCGGAACCCAGCGCATGCGCGACGTCATCAACAAGGGCGTAAGCGAAGAGGATCTGATGCGCGCCGTGACGAGCGCCGTCGAGGAGGGGTGGCGCGGATTCAAGCTTTACTTCATGATTGGTCTACCAGGCGAGACCGACGAGGACGTGGCTGGCATCGGGGCGTTGTGCAGACGCGTCTACGCCGCCGCCAAAAACGCCGTGCCCGAGGGCGAGCCGCGAAACATACGCCTCAACGTCTCGGTCGCGCTTTTCATTCCCAAGGCGATGACGCCGTTTCAGTGGGACCGCCAGATTTCGTTGTCCGAGATCGCGCATCGTATCGACGTGCTGCGCGCGAGCTTTCCCAAGAAGGGGATCACCTTGCACTGGCATGATTCGGACACGAGCTACGTCGAGGCCGTTCTCGCCCGTGGTGGCCGCGAGTGCGCGGAGCTCGTCGAGGAGGCGTGGCGTCGAGGCGCGCGCTTCGACGCATGGACCGAGCAGTTCACGTTTGCCGCCTGGGAGCAGGCCGGTGACGTATGCGGCGTTCCCATCATGCAACGCGCGAATTGCGAGTACGAGGAGGGCGCTCCTCTTCCCTGGAGCCATATCTCGGCGGGCGTGAGCGAGGAATTCCTGCGCGCGGAGCGAGCCCGTGCGCATGCGGAGTCGCTGACACCCGACTGCACCTTCGCGAATTGCGCGCAATGTGGAGTATGTCCGCTGTACGGTATGACGAACGTCATCGAGGGCACGCGCGTCTTGCGAGGTGAGCGCTCATGAGCGAGGGGTTCCGCCTTCGGGTCAAATATCGGATCACGGGCAGACTCGCCTACCTGTCCCATCTCGAGACCGTGCGGTCGATGGAGCGCGTCGTGCGCAGGGCCGCGTTACCCTTTGCGATAACCGAGGGCTTCAACCCGCACATGAAGATAGCCTTCGGACCTGCCCTGCCCGTGGGGGCGGGGTCGCGTTCGGAATACTTCGACGTGCGTTTGCGTAGCTACGTTGCACCCGATGAGACGTTGGCGGCGTTGCAGGCAGCGGCTCCGGAGAATCTCATGCCCGTCGAGTGCGCGTACCGCGCCCACGGCGACGATGCGATTGACGTCATGTACCCGGTGAGCGTATGGCGTGCCGAACTCGTGTGCGAGCGGGCGTCTGTTGATGACGTGGCGCGCGCATTCGGGCAGCTCGTGGATCGTGGCTTCATCGAAGTCACGAAGACCAAGGGACGCAAGACGACGGCCAAGCGCGTCGAGTTCGCAGGCAGGCTCGTGGATGGCCCGCATGTGGTTGACAACGGCGATGCCGTAACGGTCGGATTCTCCACCTTCCAGGGTAACGAGGGGGCGCTACGCCCTGACAAGTTCATCGCCGCCGCTTGCGAGCTGATGGATGATCAGGTTACCGTCAGGAGCCTCACCCGGATGGAGCTGCGGGAAGCGTAGTTTCCCCTGTTTTCATCGTCGCGAGTGGGGCATGATAGCCAACGGGTGCTATGGAGATGTACAGAGCGCTCTGAAATAAAATGAAAGGGAGCACGGGATCCGGGGCATCTCGAGCAGACTCACTGTGAGCGCGATGCGGTTTTGCGAGGACTGTTTGAGCGCGCGTTCTATGCGCGCGAGTTCCACAGCGGCATCGCGCGAACTGTGAGTCGGGTGCGAGAGCAAGCCCCCGGTCCCGTGTGCCCGAAATTTTTCCTTGCCTCGATTCCATCCTCCTAGTAGACTATTAGCGTTTGCCCCCTCGTGACGGTTCTTTTCCCTTTCCCGCACGAAACGGGCATGTCAGAGAGTAATGAAAGGTACGCACATGTACGCGATTGTCAAAACAGGTGGCAAGCAGTACACCGTAAAGCCGGGCGACGTGCTCGACGTTGAGAAGATCGAAGGCGAGGCCGGCGACAAGGTCTCCCTCGACGTGCTCTTCCTCAACGACGGCTCCAATGTCGTCACGGATGCGGGCGCTCTTGCCAAGACCAAGGTCACGGCTGAGATTATCGATCAGCACAAGGGTGACAAGCAGATCGTCTTCAAGTTCAAGAAGCGCAAGGGCTACAAGCGCACGCGCGGCCATCGCCAGCAGCTTACCCGCCTTTGCATCGTCGACGTGAATGGTGCCAAGGCAAGCGCCCCGGCACCCAAGAAGGCCGTCGCCGAGAAGCCGGCCAAGGCCGAGAAGCCCGCAAAGGCCGCCAAGCCTGCCGCCGAGAAGCCGGCCAAGGCTGAGGCCAAGAAGGCCGCTCAGCCTGCGGCAGATGTCGACTTCAACAAGATGACCGTTGCCGAGCTCAAGGATTACGCCAAGGAGCATGACATCAAGCTCCCGAGCGGTGCCCGCAAGGCCGACATCATCGAGACCATCACCAGCGCAGAGTAGCGAAGGGGGCTGAAGTAGCATGGCACACAAGAAGGGCCTCGGATCCAGCCGCAATGGCCGTGATTCCCACGCGCAGCGTCTAGGCTGCAAGCGTTTTGCCGGTCAGGTCGTGAACGCGGGCGAGATCCTCGTTCGCCAGCGCGGCACGCACTTCCATCCGGGCGAGAACGTTGGTCGCGGCAAGGATGACACCCTGTTCGCGATGGTTCCCGGCACGGTGAAGTACACCAAGGGCCTCAAGCGCAAGGTTCACGTGATTCCCCAGGCGTAGCGCCCTCCCAATCACGCAACAAAAGCCCCGTTGCCATATGGCGGCGGGGCTTTTGTGTAGCTGCTCTGAATTATGGCTAGGAGCAGGGGGCTTTGATAGAATCTATACTTCAAGACTCACCTCTGAAAGGCAGATTTCCATATGTGCGGAATCGTTGGCTATACCGGCACTGCTCCCGTGCGTGACATATTGCTCGAAGGGCTGCGCAAGCTCGAGTACCGCGGTTATGACTCGGCCGGCATTGCCGTCGAGACGAACGACAAGATCAGCATCGTGCGCCGCGTGGGCAAGGTTGAGGAGCTCTCAAACGCGGTCGAGGACTGGGATGTCACGTCGACCTGCGGCATCGGTCACACGCGCTGGGCGACGCACGGGCGTCCCACCGAGCAAAACGCCCACCCCCATTCCGACTGCTCGGGTAAGGTGGCCGTCGTCCATAACGGCATCATCGAGAACTTCGTGCAGCTACGAGGCCTGCTCGAATCGGAAGGGCACGTGTTCAGGAGCGAGACGGACACCGAAATCGTCGCGCACCTCATCGAGAAGTACTACAAGGGCGACCTGATCGAAGCCCTCGCGCGCACGACCGATGACCTGCAAGGTGCGTACGGCCTTGCCGTCATGCACGTCGACCACCCGGGCGAGATAGCGGTGACGCGCAAGGACAGCCCGATCGTCGTCGGGCTTTCCGAAGGGGACGAGCCGGCCGCCCTCGTGGCGAGCGACATCGTTGCCATAATGGATTTCACGCGCGACGTCGTCTTTCTCGAAGACGGTCAGTTCGCGTTGCTCAGGCCCACGAGCATCGAGTACTTTAGCGCGCCCGGTCATGCGGTCGAGCTCGAGACCACGCATATCGATTGGGATGCCGAAAACGCCGAGCGCGGCGGCTTCCCCGATTTCATGCTCAAGGAAATCTTCGAACAGCCGCGTGCCGTGCGCGACACTATCAGCGGTGCCGTCAAGAACGGCTACGTGCTCTTCGACAGCCTCGCGCTCGACGACGATGACATCGACGCCATCGACAACGTCTACATCATCGGCTGCGGAACGAGCTACCATGCCGGCCTCGTCGCCCGCGACCTCATCGAGCGCTGGGCGCGTATCCCGACGACGGTCGAGGTGGCGAGCGAGTTTCGCTATCGCAACCCCATCGTTTCGTCATCGACGCTCGTGATCGCCATCTCGCAATCCGGCGAGACGGCCGACACGCTGGCAGCCGTGCGCATCGCCCGCTCCAAGGGCGCGCGTGTCTTCGCCATCACCAACTGCGTCGGTAGCCGCATCACACGCGAGTCCGACGGGACGCTCTACGTCAAGGCGAACATGGAGATATCGGTTGCGGCGACCAAGTCCTTTCTCGCCCAGATCTCCTGCCTCGCGCTCATCGCGATGTTCCTCGGCCAGAAGAAGGGCCGTCTCACCACGCGCCAGGTCAAGTCGTTGTATTACGAGCTGCGCGAGACGCCCTCGCAGATCGAGGATATCCTGCAGGACACGTCCGTGATCGAGGAGGCGGCCAAGGAGGTCGCCAAGGCCCATTCGGTCATGTACGTGGGACGTGGCATCGGCTCTCCCATCTGCAACGAGGGAGCACTCAAGCTCAAGGAGATCAGCTACCTGCATGCCGAGGCGTATCCGGCCGGCGAGCTCAAGCACGGTCCGATTGCGCTTCTGGACGAGAACGTTCCCGTCGTCGCCGTCGTGACCGAATCGCCCACGCGCATGCAGACGTTGAGCAACGTGCAGGAGATTCTCGCACGTGGGTCGCGTGTCGTCGCCGTGGCGACCGAAGGTGACCAGGAGGTCGCCGATATCGCCGACTACGTCTTCTACATTCCGCCTATCGCAGATTGGTGCACGGCCATCACGGCAAGCGTGCCGCTGCAGTTGTTCGCGCGCTACATCGCCATCGAGCGCGGATGCGATGTCGACAAGCCGCGCAACCTCGCGAAGTCGGTGACCGTGGAATGACAGGCGCCGCGACTGAGTCGCCCATGACGGGGCTCGGGGTGGACATCGTCGAGATCGACCGCATGGACCGGATCCTCCAACGTTCCCCGCGCTTTGCGTATCGCGTCTTCAGCGATGACGAACGCGCGTATTGCGAGGGGCATCACCGGCCCGCCGTACGCTATGCCACGCACTTTGCCGCCAAGGAAGCCGTCCTCAAGGCGCTCGGCACGGGTTTTGCCGACGGCATCGCCTTCACCGACGTCGAGGTCACGCACGATGAGAAGGGCAAGCCAATCGCGCTTTTGCATGGCCGGGCAAAACGGATAGCCGAATCGCTCGGCATCCTGGAGATTCCCCTGTCGCTTTCCCGCACCAACGAGACGGCTGTCGCAAACGCCATCGCGGTAACGGCGGCGACGCGCCCCGTCGTCGAAGAGAAGGTCACGCCTGCCCAGGAACTCGCGATGCGCTTCAGGGAGCTCCGCAGCATGCTGGATGACCTTGAACAGGACATCGAACAGGCTGACGAGGAACCGGAGGACATCGATGCGTGAGCCCCTGGCACTCGTGCTCGGCGAAGATGACATCCGCGCGCTCGTTCCGCATCCCGCATGGGATACGAACAAGTACGCGCGGGGTACCGTGGGCGTCGTCGGCGGAAGCGCGGCGTATCCGGGAGCGCCCATCCTCGCCGCCAGTGCAGCCGCGCGCTGCGGAGCCGGCTACGTCCGTCTCGTGACGACGAGCGGAGCTACGGCCTGCGCCCACGCGCACCTTCTCTCCATTCCCGTTTCAGCATGCGATCAGGGAATCTGGGGCACGCTGTGCGCGACGTCGGCAATCCAGGCGGCGCAGGATCTCGCCAAAAGCGATGTGATCCTCGTCGGGCCGGGCATGGGCACTTCGGATGATTCGGAGCGTTTTCTCGAGGCGCTTTCACAAGACCGCCCCATGGTCTTCGACGCCGACGCCCTCACCCTCATCGCCCGCAATCACGGTTTGCTCGACATGCCGGCGCGGCACCCGCGCATCCTCACGCCACACGAGGGGGAGGCAGCGCGCTTGCTGGGTCGTAAAATCGCCAATCGCAACGAGGACGCGCTGCAGATCGCCCGTGACTACGAGGCTACCGTCGTCCTCAAGGGCCCCGAGACGCTTGTCGCGACGCCGCTTGGCGAATTGCGCGCCGTCGCCGAAGGCGGCCCCGAGCTTGCCAAGGCCGGGACGGGTGACGTGCTCGGCGGCATGGTCGCGTCCTTTCTCGCGCAGGGGCTCGACGCGCTTGACGCCGCGACGCTCGCGGTGTCCGTCCACGGCCGTGCGGGCAGGGCCGCTGCATGCGAATTGAGCGTCCACGCGGTGATGCCTGAGGATATAATCTGTAAAATTGGTTCCGTTCTCCTGGATCTGGAAGCTGAGGACAACTCGTGAGCACGAACGAGGTCAACTATTTTGGGGCGCATCCCCGCGTGGGCGGTTCGCTCGGCGAAGATGCGATGAACGAGCATGAGCATATCGATCGCAATAAGCTCAAGCTCAAGGAATGCTATACCCGTGAGAACGTCCCGCGTGGGGCGTGGGTCGAGGTCGACCTGAACGCGATCGCGCACAACATCCGTGTCATTCGCAAGCGCGTCGGGCTCGACCGCCAGATCATGGCAATCGTCAAGGCGGACGGCTACGGGCACGGTTCCGTGCATGTAGCCCGCACGGCGCTTAAGGCAGGCGTCGACCAGCTCGCCGTCTCTTCGGTCGAGGAGGGCGTCGAGTTGCGCGAGCACGGCATCGAGGCTCCCATTCTCGTGCTCTCGCAGCCACCCATGCGCGCCATTCCCTACGTTCTCGCGTACGATCTCATCCCCACGGTCATCACCGAGGAATTCGCTCTCGCCCTGGGCGAGGAAGCCGATCTCAACGGGATGGTCGCCAAGTATCACCTTGCAATCGATACGGGCATGAACCGCATCGGCATCTTCTATCTGGACGTGGTGGATTTTCTGCAGTCCATCAACTTCCATCGAGGTCTCGAGCTCGCGGGCGTCTTCACGCATTTCGCGACGGCGGACGAGGAGAGCGATTGGGATTTTCGCATGCAATTGCAGCGCTTCAACGAGGCGCTCCAGCTCATGCGTAACGCTCGCATCGATTACGGTCTCGCGCACAGCGCCAATTCCGCGGCGACGCAGCGCTATCCGGAAAGCTACTTCGACATGGTGCGCGTGGGCATCACGATGTATGGTCTTGCTCCGAGCCCCATTCTGCGCGAAAGCGACGATCTGCGTCCGGCGATGTCGGTCAAGGCCCAGATCATCCAGGTGCGCGAGCCCCAGATGGGCGAGGGTGTCTCATACGGTTTCAACTACCGTGTGGCAAGGCCTGTCCAGATCGCCACGGTGCCCATTGGCTATGCCGACGGCGTGCGTCGCATCCTGTCGGGCCGCATGCGCGTGCTCTACAAGGGACGTCCGTGCAGGCAGGTCGGCAACATCTGCATGGACATGATGATGATCGAGATACCGCTCGACGCATCTGGCGAGAGGGCCGAGATCGGCGACGAGATCGTGATCCTGGGATCGCAAGGGGACTACGAGATCACCGCCGACATGATGGCCGACGAGATTGACACCATCAACTACGAACTCATCTGCATGTTCGGCGCGCGGCTTCCGCGCATCTACGTGTAGCGCATGACGAGAGGCGCGTGATGGCGATGGCGGAACCATTGACGGATATGGACGACCACATCCACAAGTCGCTGAGCGAGGCGTTGGCGGGTATCGATAATTGCCACAAGTGCGGGTTGGGTGACACGCGCACGAACGTCGTTCCCGGTGCGGGCAACCCGCGTGCCAAGGTCATGTTCATCGGCGAGGCGCCGGGCAAGAACGAGGACCTGCAAGGCGAGCCCTTCGTGGGCGCCGCGGGCAAGCTGCTCAACCAGATGCTCGAGCGCATAGGCCTCGCACGCGAGGACATATACATCGCCAACATCCTCAAGTGCCGTCCCCCCGGCAATCGCGATCCCAAACCAGAGGAAATCGAGGTGTGCACGCCCTGGCTGCGCGAGCAGGTCAAGGCCGTGCATCCCACGGTGCTCGTGACCATGGGCAATTTCTCCACGAAGTTCATCCTGCAGACGAACACGGGCATTACGCGCCTGCGTGGAAAGATTCACGTCACGGGCCCGTTCAGGGTCATACCGACCTTCCATCCCGCGGCCGCGATATACGATCGCAGCAAGATCGGGGCAATCGAGCAGGACTTCGACCTGATCAAGCTCCTACTCGACACCGATGCGGCACGCGAGAAGGCAGGACGAGACGATGAGGAGGCGAATCACGATTGATTCACTGTCGATGTAATTCCGTCGAGGACACCATGAGGCTGGGCGAGAAGGTCGCCGGGCTCGTGCAGATGAACGACTGCATCGTGTTGAGTGGCGACCTGGGCGCAGGCAAGACGCAATTCGCAAAGGGTTTTGCCGCCGGCCTCGGCGTCGATGACGACATCACCAGCCCCACCTTCAACATCCTGTTCGAGTATGTCGGCGACGAGTTGCCGCTGCTGCACTTCGACCTCTATAGGCTTGACGAGGAAGACGAGCTGACTGACATCGACTTCTTCGGCTTGCTCGAGAGCGGGGGCGTATGTCTGATTGAATGGGGCGACAAGTTCGCCGCCGCCATGCCCGAAGACCGCGTTGACGTCAGGATTCTCGTTTCCGATGACGAGACGCGCACGGTCGATATCTCGGGCAACGGCGCGCGAGGCACGCAGCTGGAGGCGCAGCTCGCGAAGGTCCTCGATATCGCATCCTAGGAAAGTCACGGTACAATAGCCAGTCATGCAGCAAAACGATCCATATTCGGTACTCGGTGTCGCTCGGGGCGCCTCGAAGGAGGAGGTGACCAAGGCCTACCGCAAGCTTGCCAAGAAGTACCATCCGGACCTCAATCCCGGTGACGAGCAGGCTGCGAAGAAGATGGCCGAGGTGAATGCCGCTTACGATTCCATCATGAACGGCACGCCCTATGGCCCGCGTGCGAGCGCGGGCAATCCCTATGGCGGCCAGGGTGCGGCTGGCAATCCGTATGCCGGCTATGGCAGCGGACAGGGCGGCCAGGGTGGCCAGCAGCAAGGTGGATGGTACTACGGTCCGTTCGCCGGGGGTGGCCAGCAGCAAGGCGGCGGGCAATACTACGATCCGTTCGAGGAGATGTTTCGCCAGTGGCAGCAGGCGACCGATTCCGATGCCTACCGCGAAGCGCGCGAGGAACAGCAGCGCCAACAGCGCGAGCAGGCGCGCAATACGGCGAATGGTTGCTTCAGGTGGGTCATGCTCATACTCATCATCAACCTCGCCCTCAACATCTTCATGGGCGGATGCTCGGCATGGCGTAACTCGCTGCTCTTCCCCAATGCAAGCACGACGTCAAAGGAGGCGGCGCCGCCCCTCAACGCCAACGGCGGTTCCGGGGATACGGGCTCGTCATCGTCAAGCAGCTCGGCGGCCACCACGCAGAGACCTTTCTCGTTTGACGTGATAGATCGCGCAAGCACCGTTACCTACACGGTCGACTTGCCGCACGAATGATGCCGCATGTGAGATGCGCATGTTCTCGCGGTTCAGGAAAAACGAGGATGCTCGGCAGGAGATGAAGCTGCGCTCTGCCGCGACCGCGCTCGCCGCGGTGGCGGTCATCATCCTGGGCGCGGGGTTCTTCATGCTGGTCGCGTTGGCGAGCGGGTATATCAAGACGACCGGCACGTACACGACGACGAAGCTCGTTGCGGGAAGCTACTCGAGCACCGTCGAATGCTCGGGCAGCGTCGAGCCGATCCGCGTGACGGACGTGAACACGAAGGCCGCCGGGACGGTCACGGCCGTTTACGTGCAAGATGGCCAATACGTGAAGCAGGGCACGGTACTGTTCGAGATTCAGGATGCTGGCGCGGACGCGCAGGCGATAACGGCCAGCGTCTCGGGTACGGTGATGAACATGGTGGTTGCGATGGGCATGACGAGCGATCAGCTCGCGCAGGCGGGCATGGCGATGCAGATCGCGGACATGAACGTGCTCGTTGGCGTCGTGCAGGTGCCGGAGTACGTCTCGGTGCTTCTCGAGGATGGCCAGTACGCGAATGTCACTTCCACCGTGACCCCCGGAGTTCACTACAAGGGGATGCTCACGGGTCTTTCGAAGGACTCCGGTTCGTCGTCTTTGACCAGCAGCGGGCAGGCGCTTTACGATGCGTCGATCATGTTCGACGATCCGGGAAGCCTCAAGGTGGGCGACCCCATCGACGCCCAGATGCGCATCGATGATTTCGGACAGGTGTTCTACGTGCCCGCGAATGCCGTGCGCGAGATAGATGGCACGGCGTACGTCGATATAGTGCGCTCGAACGGCACGATCGAGCAGCATCAGGTCGAGCTGCTGGGCACGGGCGATGACGGCCGCAAGATCATCAAGGGCGACGTGCTGACGAGTGAAACGACCATCCGGGCCGATTTGGGCGAGTAGGAGAGGGACATGAGGGCATTGGCGCTCGATACCGCGAGCACGCAGACGGTGCTCGCGCTGGCGGATCTCGACGAGATTTCGGGAGAGGCCACCCTGCTCGCATCATGCCAGGTCGATGCGCCGCGGCAGGCCAACCAGGTCCTGCTCGCACGGGCCGCCCTCCTGCTCGAGGAAGCCGGGCTCGTGACGGGTGATGTCGATGCCGTCGCCGTGGGCCGCGGCCCCGGGTCGTTCACCGGCGTGCGCATCGGCGTGGCGACTGCCAAGGGAATCGCCTGCGGCCTGGGGGTTGCGCTGTACGGAGTCTCCACGCTCGATTCGGTTGCCTGGCGTGCTTGGCGTGCCGGCGTGCGTGGCAGGTTGGGCGTCGTGGCCGATGCCATGCGCAAGGAAGTGTACCCCGTGCGCTACGAGCTTGATGACGCGGGCATTACGCGGTTGGATCCCGACACGGTGGCCAAGCCGGCGCAAGTCGCGCAGGCGTGGGCTGGTGAGGAAGACGACATCACGCTCACGGGTGATGGGCTGCTGAAGTACGCCGAATTCTTCGAGGGAGCGCCGTTCGCGTTTGCGCCCGAGGAACTCTGGTTGCCCGATGGCCAGTCTCTCGTCAGCGCGTTTGCGCAGGCATTTGCGATGGGGAAGGCCGGGTCCGGAGATGCCGCGGCCCTCGTCCCCGTCTACACGCGCCTGTCGGACGCCGAGGAGAACGAGCAGGCGCGTCTGGCCAAGATGACCGACCCACGCGATGCGCAGAAGCGCGAGCGTCTGCAGCGCGAGATCGAGCGCACCGATCGTGCGATGCGCGTCTCCCGGCCCAAATCCGAGGGTGCGACCGAAGGTGCCGCAACGTACGAGCCTCCCTTCATCCTCGCAATCGAGAGCTCATGCGACGAGACGGCCGCCGCCGTCATCGATGGCGGGCGTGATGTGCTCGCGGATTGCATCGCGAGTCAAATCGACTTTCACAAGCGCTTTGGGGGCGTCGTCCCCGAAATCGCCTCGCGCAAGCACACCGAGGCCATCGTGCCGACGGTCATGTACACGATGGAGCAGGCTGGTTTGGGCTTCGATGACCTTTCCGCCGTGGCATGCACCATCGGGCCGGGTCTGGTGGGTGCGCTCGTCGTTGGCGTGGCCTTTGCCAAGGGGCTGTGCTTCGCGACGGGGTTACCCTTCATCGGCGTGAACCATCTCGAGGGACATCTCTACGCGAATCGCTACGTCGATCCAACGCTCGAGCCACCATTTGTCGCGTTGCTCGTGAGCGGCGGGCATACCATGCTCGTGCACGTGAGGGGCTGGGGCGACTACGAGGTGCTGGGCAGCACGCTCGACGATGCCGTGGGCGAGGCGTTCGACAAGGTCGCCAAGGCCCTCGAACTGGGGTATCCCGGTGGCCCCGTTCTGAGCAGGTACGCGAAGGACGGAGACGCGAAGGCCATCGCGTTTCCGCGCGCGATGATGCATAGCGGGGACCTGCGGTTCTCGCTTTCGGGCCTCAAGACAGCCGTCATCACGTACATCAACGAGCAGAACAAAGCGGGCATGTCCATCGACATCCCCGATCTCGCGGCGAGCTTCACTGCGGCTGTCGTGGACGTCCTCGTGGCCAAATCGCTCGACGCATGCAAGCAGACGGGCTCGCGCGTCCTGTGCATTGGCGGAGGCGTCGCGGCCAATCCCGACTTGCGCGAGGCGCTTGCGGCAAGCCTCGGCAAACGCGGAATCCGCGTCATCATGCCCGAGCTCTCGGACTGTGCGGACAACGCCTCCATGATCGCCTCGGTTGGCCTCGACCTCTTCGAGGCGGGTGAGCGCACCGGGCTCGATTCCGACCCCCAAGCCCACATGCCCCTGCGCACGAGGGAATAATGGACGAGATGATGTGCCAAAGGGTCTGACCCCCCCTGGCACAGTACTGACCAGACAAAAGCGCCCCGGTGACAATCGTCTGGTCAGGTCCGGCCCTCCGCTTCATGCCTATAAGGTTCCTACAAGGAAATCTAAGTGCAGCATTGATAGATAATTTCTTACGGAATGTTAACAAGCATGGCCTCGGGAGATGCTGCGGTCTATTATCAGAGAGTCAATTTTTCGCAGCTCTCAACGAGGAGGCACCAAAGATGAATTTGAAGCCGCTGGGCGATCGAGTCATCATCAAGCAGGATGAGGCGGAAGAGACCACCGCATCCGGTCTGATTCTCACGAGCAATTCCAAGGAAAAGCCGCAACGCGGCAAGGTCATCGCCGTTGGCGAGGGCAAGTACGATCATGGCAAGCTCATCCCGGTTTCCGTCAAGCCGGGCGATACCGTTATCTACGGCAAGTACGGCGGACAGGACGTCACCGTCGATGGCGAGGAATACGTCATCCTGCGTGCCGATGACCTGTACGCAGTTGTCGACTAAACATCACTTGTGAAAGGAATGATCATCAATGGCTGCTAAGAACATTAGCTTTGGTTCCGATGCGCGCAGCGCCCTTGCCGCCGGCGCATCCAAACTCGCCGATGCCGTCAAGGTCACGCTTGGCCCCAAGGGCCGTTACGTCGCCTGCGAGCGCAGCTTCGGTGCACCGCTCATCACCAACGACGGCGTGACCGTCGCCAAGGAGATCGAGCTCGAGGACAAGGTCGAGAACATGGGCGCGCAGCTCATCCGCGAGGCCGCCGTCAAGACCAACGACGTTGCCGGTGACGGCACCACCACCGCCACGCTTCTCGCCGATGTCATGATTCGCGACGGTCTCAAGAACGTGACCGCCGGCGCCAATCCCATCGCCATCCGCACGGGCATGAATAAGGCCGTCGACGCATTGGTCGAGAAGGTCAAGAAGGACGCCAAGGAGGTCAAGACCTTCGACGAGATCAAGAACGTCGGCGCCATCTCCGCGGGCGATCCGCAGATTGGCGAGAAGATCGCCGACGCCATGGAGAAGGTCGGCAAGGACGGCGTCATCACCGTCGAGGATTCCAACACCTTCGGCATCGACATCGACGTCGTGGAGGGCATGGAGTTCGACAAGGGCTACCTGAGCCCCTACATGGTCAACAACACCGAGACCATGAAGGCCGAGCTTTCCAACCCCTACATCCTCATCACCGACCAGAAGATCTCCACCATCCAGGACATCCTGCCGCTGCTCGAGGGCATCATGCAGTCCGGCAAGCCGCTCCTCATCATTGCCGAGGACGTGGAGAGCGAGGCGCTGGCCACGCTCGTCCTCAACAAGATTCGCGGCACGCTCAACGTCGTCGCCGTCAAGGCTCCCGGCTTCGGTGATCGCCGCAAGCGCATGCTCGAGGACATCGCCATCGTCACCGGCGGCCAGCCCATCATGGAGGAGCTCGGCGTCGCGCTTTCCGACGTCACGCTCGACATGCTCGGTACCGCCAAGAGCGTCAAGGTGACCAAGGACGCCACGACCATCGTCGATGGTGCGGGCAAGAAGGCCGATATCGAGGAGCGCATCAACACCATCAACGCGCAGATCGAGGAGACCAGCTCCGATTTCGATCGCGAGAAGCTCCAGGAGCGCAAGGCCAAGCTTTCCGGCGGTGTTGCCGTCATCAAGGTCGGCGCCGCGACTGAGGCCGAGCTCAAGGAGACCAAGTCTCGTATCGACGATGCGCTGCAGGCCACGCATGCGGCTGTCGAGGAGGGTATCGTCGCCGGCGGCGGCGCCGCGCTCATCGATGCTATGACCGTTCTCGACGATCTTAAGGCCGAGGACGTCGACGAGCAGGTCGGCATCAACATCGTGAGCAAGGCTTGTGAGGCCCCGATGCGCGCCATTGCCGAGAACTCCGGCTTCGAGGGCTCTGTCGTCATCGACAAGATCAAGAACTCCAAGACCGGCTATGGCCTGAACGCCGCGACTGGCGAGTACGGCAAGATGATCGACATGGGTGTCATCGACCCGGTCAAGGTCGTCCGCTCGGCGCTGCAGAACGCCACTTCCGTGGCGACCATGCTGCTCATCACGGCTGCCACCGTGTCCGATGTCCCCAAGGAAGGTCCGGACATGGCCGAGATGGCCGCTGCCATGCAGGGTGCCGGCGGCATGATGTAAGTCTCGCGATATATCGCAACGACTCGGAGGAAGGGTTCGCGTTATGCGGGCCCTTCTTTTATTGTTCTCTTGGCTTCACGGTGACCGTGAGGATTGAGATCACGACGAGCAACGCGCCGATTGCCTGGAAGCCATCGATTGTCTCGCCGAGGATGAGCCAGGCGAGTAGCAGTGACGAGGGTGTCTCGATGATGCTGATGATGGAGGCCTTGGTTGCGCCAATGCGCCCGATGGCGAAGATGTAGAGCACGATGGGCAAGATGGTGGCGAGTATGGACAGGCCGCTTCCGAGTGCGATTTCTCTCGGGCCGATGAGGGTCAGCCCACCGAGCTCGCCGGCGAAGAAGACGAGTGACCCCGCAAGGCACACGAGCGAAATCGTGAAGGTCGCCGTGAACGAGCTCTCGACCCGTGCCGTCTTCTGTATGAGTACGGAGTAGATCGCGAACGAGATGCAGGCTCCGATGGCGAGGGCGACGCCGAGGAGGTCGATCGTGCCCTGCCCGGGAGAGAGCACTCCCGAAATGAGGACGATGCCGCACAGCGAGAGTGCGAGCGCGATGACGATGCGTGCCATGAGCCTCTCGTGAAAGACGAAGACGTTCATGACGGCGACGATGGCGGGAAACGTGTAGAAGAGGACGGTCGTCAAGCCGGCGCTGATGCGTTCGACTGCGAGGAAGTACAGCCAGGCGGAGAGGAAGAAGAAAATCGACTGCACGTACACGGCGGGCTGGCGGCTGATGAACTTGCGCTCGTGGAAAAGGAGTATGTAGAGCCCGAGAAAGATCACGGTGCAGATGAAGCGCAGCACCATGACGAGTTGCGCATCCAGGCCGGCTTCGTAGAGCAACTTGGCGAAGATGCCCATGGTTGCGTAGAGCACTGCCTGTATGATGCCGGCAATGTATCCGGCTGCCTGCGATTGAGCCTTGTCCACGGATGCCTCAGTGAGTCGTGCGCATTACGGTCGCGCTCATGCGGGCGACGAGGTTGCCGGGTTCGTCGAAGAGGTCAATCGTGAAGAAGGCGAGATTGCGACCGAGCTTGTCGGGATGGGCGACAGCCTTGAGCTTGTTGCCCTTGACGCGACGCATGTGGGCGATGCTGGAATTGGTCGAGGCCGACGGAGGTTGGTTGACGTTGCTCGCGACGGCGAGCGCGTAATCCGCAAGCGAGAAGAAGACGCCACCCATCACGAAGCCCTGGGCATTGTGATGGCGGTCGTCGATTTCCATGCTCACGGTCGCGATGCCGGTTTCGAAGTCGTAGTCGTCGATGGTCGCCCCCAGGCACTTGCGTGCGAACTCGTCGTCGGCGAAGTACGCGCGAATGCCCTCGATACTGTCGAAATCCACGGTCGCTCCTCTTTTCTCGCGGACAGTACCACCAGTGTAGACCAACAGATAACGACTTGGTACATGTGTTCGGGATTGACGCGTCCGAGATGCCCGAAAACGCATTATTCGCTAGAATAGGGGCGCATGGTCGTAGTTAAGGAGCCGCGCAACAAAAATGTTTACCGTGATCAGCATTCTGCTCGTCATCTTTTTCCTCTTGATGAACGCCTTCTTCGTCATTGCAGAATTCGCCCTGGTACGTGTCCGCAAGTCGCAGATCGAGCTCGCCGTCGAAGAGAAGAAGCCCGGCGCGCGAGCTGCCAAGAAAATCGCCGAAAACATAAACGCGTATCTCTCGGCCTGCCAGCTTGGCATCACGCTTGCGTCGCTTGCCATAGGCTGGGTGGGGGGGGCTGCCGCGGCCGCGGGTCCGGATCATGCCTGCCGTGTCCGCGGTTCTCGAGATGCCGCTTCTTGCAGCGGGGCTGCCCGAGAGCACCATCTATCCCATTTGCGTCGGCGTCGGCTTCTTCATCGTGACGACGCTGCACGTCGTGGTGGGTGAGCTCATTCCCAAGTCCTTCGCGATCTTCTCGACCGAGAAGTACGCGTTGGCGACCGCGGGTCCCCTCGCGCTCTTCTACAAGATTACCTATCCGTTCATGTGGCTGTTCAACGGAATAACCAACCTCGTCGTCCGTGCGACCGGTCATGATCCGGCAAAGGAGCACGAGGTCTACACCGACGAGGAGATCAAGCTGCTCATCGACGAGTCGACGGAAAGCGGCCTCATCGACCCCGAGCAAAACGAGTACGTCGACAACATCTTCGACTTGGGAGATAAGGACGCCGAGGCCATCATGACCCCGCGCATGGACATGATCTGCCTCGACACCGAGGACACGCTCGATGAGAATCTCGAACTCATCCACGAGCACAAGTACACGCGCTATCCCGTGTGTAGCGGCTCCAAGGATAACGTCATCGGGTTTGTGCACGTGAAGGATCTCTTCGATCAGGAGCGGGGCCTGCCCCTCGAGGACTGGAACATCCGCGAGCTTCCCGCGGTGCCCGAGACGCTGCCCATCGCACGCCTGCTCGACACGCTGAGGGAAAACCGTACGGGCATCTGCCAGGTAATCGACGAGCACGGTGGCACGGCCGGAATCGTGACCATGTCAGACGTGTTCGAGCAGATCGTGGGCCGTGTCGATGACGAGTACTATCACGACGACGAGGAAGAGGAGGTCGTCGAGCTTTCCGACGGTAACTTCGAGATTGACGGCGCGCTTGCCATCGACGACCTCGAGGAGATCATCGGGTTCAGGCCCGAGCAAGCCGACGAGGTCGAGACCGTGGGCGGCCTGTTCATGGCGCTTACCGATGGCATTCCCGACGAGGGCGATGTCGCGGAGATGGACCACTACGACAAGCATGTCAAGTTCACCGTGCTGAGCATGGATCGTCACCGCATCGACAAGATCAGGTGCGTCGTCACCGTGGCCGAGTCCGAGGACGAAGAGGACTAGGCGGGAACACGGCGAAAAAGTTCTTGCATTTTCATGTGTCCGCGCGTAGTATAGTCAAACGCGCTTGAAGCGCACTGCTCAACATATTGCGGGGTGGAGCAGTCTGGTAGCTCGCCGGGCTCATAACCCGGAGGTCGTCAGTTCAAATCTGGCCCCCGCGACCAAGAAACCGTAGGTCAGAGGCTATTTTCTCTGACCTGCTTTTTTCTTCTTTCCTAAGAAATCTCATAAAATGGGACAAAAACGGGGCAACTGAATTGTTTCTGAAGGGATCAGTCCCGAAAGTCCTATCTTTCGAATCCGTGCTCTCCGCCCGCTCCGCGCCCAGAATCAACGGAGGGGCGAATGAAAGGTCAGCTCGCCGATTAGATGCTCTCCCCAGGAGTATTCGGAGAGGAATTCTCCCTCGAATTGGCTTCTGAAGCCCATCGTCTCGTCTTTCCACTCGTAGAAATCGCAATCGAACAGGTCCGTGTTGGCCATCTGCCCACGGGCGGTCGAGATCAGCAGATCGTCGAGGCCGTATTTCTCGAGTGAGTTCCTCAGGCGTCTGAGGGCGTTGTAGTAGACACCCATGGATTCGTTGTCGCAGGGACGGTCTTCCCAAATCGTGCTGTAGATCTCCTCGTTGCCGATCTCCTTGCCGCATCTCGTGACGACCAGGGCGAGGATCTCCTTCGCCTTTCCAGTGAGCGGAACGGGCTTGCCATCCTTCTTGACGACGAAGCGACCGAAGGTCTGTATGTAGATGCTCTTGCCTTGTCGGCCGGCTATCAGCCTGAGCCTTCCCATCATTTTTTCGAGCACCTCGGTCGTATAGGGTTTGACGACGTAGTAGTCGACGCCCACCCGGTTAGCCTCGAAGATGTAGCTCTCGTAGGCGGTTACGGGAACGATGAGAACGTCGCTGCGTATCTCCTTCAACCTATGGGCGAGTTCGAACCCGTCCATGTCGGGCATCTCCACGTCGAGAAAGGCCGCCTCGATTTCGTTGTCACGGAAGAAGGCGATGGCACTTTCGGCATCCGTGAAATGCCCTACGACGTCGAGGTCGGAGATGTTCTTTGCCAGGCGCACGAACTTGCGCACCATCAACGGCTCATCATCGACGATAATCGCCCTTATCATCCGGCACCCCCTTTGGGTATGCGTACCGTCATCGTCGTCCCGCGGTCAGGCACGCTTTCGGCATCCAGAGACGCCCCCATGATATGCTCGAGCCTGAAACGGATGTTTCGCAGTCCCGTAGAATCGGCTTCTCCGCGAGAGACGGACTCCTCGTACGCCGCCATGTCGAACCCGACACCTGTGTCCTCGACCTGCACGACCCATGCCTTGTCTTCTGCCCAGGTCCGGAGCGTGACAGAGCCTCCCTGGGGACCCCGACGGTACACGCCGTGCCTGATGGCGTTTTCGACGAGGGGCTGGATACTGAGCGAGAGCACGTCAAACTGGGTCTCGTCGAGCTCGTATCGCATGTCGAGGCGATCGCCCAGACGCATCTTCTCTATGTTCGCGTAGGCCACGATGTTATCGAGTTCCTGCGAGAAGGGGATGAGGTGGTCACCATCCATGGCCTTGATGCATCCGCGCAGATGCATCGTGAAGTCCTCGAGGAGGACGGCTGCCCGACCTGGGTCATCGAGCATGATCTCCTGGATCGAGCCGAGCGCGTTGTAGATGAAATGGGGTCGCATCTGGCTGGTCGAGTTGTATATGCGACTTAGCTCGAGCGCGGTCTTGAGCTCCTCGAGTTTCTTTTCCTGCTGCTGCTGCTCCGTAAGGTCGTAAATCACGCACAGGACGTGTACATCGCCCGTTGTCTTTTCACGGTAAAGGTAGAACACGGCACGGCAGGGAATCGCTTCCTGCTCTGCCGTCATGGCCGAGAAGAGCACCGATGTGCGACCGTCGCCCTTCTCGAAGCAGGCGAACAAGTTGTTTCTACTGCTCGTGCTCAGGAACTTTTCCCGGTTTTCGCATATCAGGTTTTCGGCGACCCACATTCGAAAGGCGGTATAGCTGGGGATTTCGTCTGGCGAGGGGACGGCCCCGAGTCGTGAATCCGACCGTCCCCTCATGTCAGCCGATCGTTCGAGTACGCTATCGATTGAGAGGTTCGCTTCGATGCAGGCAGCTGCCGTTGCGAGGATGGCGGCCAGGTAGTTCGCGCTCTTCTGGCGTTCGAAAGACAACTCGTTTTCGCGAGCGACATTCTGTCGAAGGACTTCGTCGACGTCGCGCACGCCCATGAGAATGTGGTCTTTCCCGTCGATATTGGCGAGAGTCGCGCGAAGCTGATGGTATACCTGGCGCCCGTTGCGAGAAGTCCTGTACACGAACGAGTGACGCTTCTTGTTGCGAACGCCGTCTTCGAGCACTTCTCGGGACAGCATGTGCATGACGCGGCTTCGATCATCGGGGACGACAGCTCGATCAATCTCGCGAACCAGGGCGACGAAAAAATCACCGCCGTTCTTCGTGAGCTTCAGACTATGGCCCGTCTCGCTTTCGCAATAGACGCTATATCCAGACGTTTCCAAGTCGAGGTCGCAGATGCTCTCGTAGTTCTCGAAGAGGGCGTTTACCAGCGCCTCGTAGGGAATCGTCCGGCCTTCTTCGGACTCTGTCATGTTCCGCTTTCTGGTTGGTGGATTGCGCGTTCCCAAAATTATAGGTCCCTTCGGGTTGCCGCGAAGAGCGCGCAGCTCGCGGTAAAGATGGTTGCCAGGACGAATGCGAAGCGTGCGAGCCCGTCACCTGCCTTGGGAGGTGCAGGCGTTTCTGACGACGTGGAATCTGGCTTGGGTTTGTCCGGTACATGTCGGTCGGTCACGTCAGGGTCGTCAGTTGGGTCGGGGTCGTCAGTTGGCGGCAAGTCACTTTCGCTCTCTTCGTTCACGATTGTCTTGACGGCGATCTTTTCGCTGTCGAAGTCGCTGGGGTTTACGAGGATGGGCTCTTCGAGGGGCATGTATCCATCGGGTGCTTGCGTCTCCTCTATTCGATATGTGCCCTTCAGCAGACCGCTCACTTCGGCTTTGCCTTCGGCATCTGTCGTGATAGTTCCGACGACTTGGCCGTTTGCGTCTCGAGTCACGTTGAAGACTCCCCCTGCAAGCGCGTTTCCGTTCCGGTCCTCTTTGACGATGCGGATGGTGAAAACGTATCCTTCGGCGGATCCGCCGGCGGCGAAGTAATACGTGTCCGCCGAAGTCGTGCGCGAGACTGCGTTCGTGCCCTTGATGGCCGCGTCATTTCTAATGACCTCGCCGTCCGCAAGATCATATGATGCCTCTGCGGTATACCGAATAATGAATCCATCCGTGGCGGCGATGTCTCCCAGATTCAGGGTAAATGATCCGTCTTCGTTCCACACAACATTGTAGGCAGAGGTCACGTCAGACCGGTTTTCCAGTCGCCAGTCTCCGTGCACTATGGTCCAGGTGCCCTTCATGATGACCAGGGAATCCGGCAGTACGGTAAATCCGGCGCTGGCGATCTTGTCCGTAATGGTGGCGTTGTTGATCGCCTCTCCCTTCGTGTTGACGTAAAGCTGATAGCGAATGGCCCGATCGCCTATTTCGGCAACCTGCCAACCGCTTTTCGTCAGGTAGCTGCCGGTTGGGTCTTTGATGCCGATGAAATGGAGCGTGTTTCCGATAATCGTCGTTCCGCTCACGTCAATCTCAATCGGGATGTATTCCTCTTTGTCGACGTTATTTCGGGCAATCTGAACGTAGAAGTAGAAGCTCCCCGTGATGTCGGAGTTGTTCTCCACGAACTCCGTGTAGGTCAGCGTGAGCGTCTTCGTGCCGCCATCGATCGTGGCGTTTGCGACCACGTTCCCACCCGCATCTTTGATTTCGAAGCTCGACGTCTGATTGAATTTCAGCTTGTCGGGAAGCTTCATCGTCGTGATATCTCCGGCGTGGATTGTTCCGTTCGGAAGGGCGAACTCCGCATGCAGGCGAAAGACATCCCATTGGCCGGTATCCCCCTGCGGTCCGCTTCCGTCATGGGTCTGCGCTTCGATTTTGGTGATAACGCCATTCTGGACTGCCTGCGTCTTGCCTTGCGCATCGCTCGCGAGGGCGCTTCCGGCTCCTCCAAGGCAGATGAGAACGAGAAAGATGCTGACCATGACCGAGGTCAAGCGGGGACGGCTCCTTCCCTTGTTGCGTCTGCGCATCTTTCCTCCGTAAGCCGCGGTCGATATAACGATGTTGCTGGCTATGCGAAGGCTGGCCGTCTCAGCAGTTTGCCATCTCTGTCAGCAACGCCCGCGTCCCGCTTGATGACGGGACCAAGGCAGCGGCAGCGTAGCAAAGGAGGACTCACGGCCTACAAACGCGCTCTGGACATACCGTTTCATTCTCGTCTCATGGCATGGGAAGTCGTTGGCCCAAATTCAGCTCCGCGATTGCGAGATCGTAAAGGAAGGCGGGCCCTCGGGATGACCCGATGACCCGCCTGCTGGAGCTTGGACGCCGGCTATTGCCGGCTTGCGTCCTATTAGTCGCGGAGCTCCTCGGCTTCCTTCTCCTGCTCCTTGGCCTCGTCGACGGAGATGGTCTCGTCGGCGTCGCTCTCGAAGCTCTCGAACTCCACGCTCTTGCCCTTTTCTTCTGCCATGACAATCACCCTTCCAAATCATCGTACGTACGCTTGATGCTGATGGCGCTGGGTGCTTTGGCCGCCTGTAGGCCGGATTGAAGTCTCCTGCCAATGGCTACCGCGGCGCTCATTTCCTCACACCGATAATATAATACCACTTACGGAATGTATGTGAGAAAAAGCATTGAAATTATTTGGAATTATGACTGTTCCTATGCTATGGGGATGCGGATAACGGTCTTGAGCTTTTCGGGTGCACAACGGCGCGGGTCGGAGAGGTAGATCTCGTGGTGCAGGCGTGTGTCCGTCAAATCAATGGTACGGCCCTGTTCTTCGGCAAAGCGGTGCATGGCCTCGATAGTCACCGGCTCGTCGTCGTAGGGACCGATGTGCATGCACTGGACGCAAAGTCCCTCGTCTATCGTCAGGAATTCGGCAGGTGAATAGTCCTCGCCCTTCTTCTCCGCCGCGATGTTCTTTGCTCGCTCGAAGACGTCCGACGTCACGAATTCGGGAAGGCGGATGCAGCTTATCCACTCGAACTCGTCCTTGCGCGACAGATCGAATGTCCCGTTGGTGCCGGCCTGCTTCCAGAAGCCCTCGAGCGGCGGTACGACGTAGGGGAAGTAGCCGTCGATGTCCCATCCCGATTTGGGGGACATCTTGATGGTGAAGGAAATGCCGTAGAGCAGTTGCATGGCATGCTGGTATGCACCGCCCTCGACGTTGGGATTGCCCGTACCGCGCACGGCGACGTAGTTGGCAGGCGGTGCGTCGATGATCGAAGGTGTCTTCTTGGGCTGGTAGAGCTCCTTGCATTCTTTCTTGTAGTCGAATGCCATGGATTCGCCTCTCTTAGATGACCGGGTCGAATGTGTGCTGCCTTGTCATGATAGCGCAAGCTCGCATCGTTGCTTGGATAGAGACGCCGAGCGACTGCCGTGTACGTTTCTTTCGATTATGCGAAGCGCATGGCGGCGCGTCACACGAGCGGCTCGACCATGATGATGTCGCCGGGGGAGGGCATCGTTGCCGATGCGCCAGCTGGTAGCATGTAGAGCGCATTTGCGCCGTATGTCTGGGGCGACCCGGGACGGCCGGGTAGCGGGGTTGCCACCAGGCACCCGTCGGCGTCGGGGGCAAGCTCGAGGAACTTGATCGAGAAGAACTCCTCACCCGGCCGTGTCGCCTCTGCCGGACGCTCTTCGCCTGACAGCGGACGGCCGTCCTCTTCCGCCCGCTTGTGCATCTTGCCCTTGGGAAACTCGGTGCCAAGTCGTGCGGGAACGAGCGTGGGATTTGGATCTAATCCCTGGAACTTCCGCATGATCGGCAGCAAGTAGAAATTCAGGGTGAAGGACGCCCCCGCGCTCGGCCCGGAAATACCCACGATGGGCGTATCGCCCACGATGGCATACGAGCTGTGATGTCCTGGTCCGTGGTTGGTCTGATGGCAGATGATGCGCCCCATCTCTTCGAGCACCTCCACGGACCAGTCATCCGAGCCTTTCGATGAACCGGCGTTGAGCACGACGATGTCGGCAACGGCACACGCCCGCTCGACGGCGGTCTGGATTGCATCCCGGTCATCAGGAACGATATCAAAGGGCACGTAGACGCCGCCCCATTGCTCGACTTTACCCTTTACGACAATGCTGTTCGATTCGTAGACCCGTCCCGCGCCCGCGAATCTGTCCGGCGCGCGCTTCGAGAACGGGACGTTCGGAGAGACGAGCTCGTTGCCCGTCGGGATGAAGGCAACGCGCGGCCTTACCATCACCTCGACCGAGGAATGTCCGGCGCTGGCGATGCGCGCGGCCACATCTGGGGTAATGATGCAAGGGGCGGCAACGGCGATATCGCTCGCCTTCATCTTCGACCCCGCTGCTCGCGTACCCGCGAACCTTTCGGAGGGCGCCGCGAGTATGGTGACGCGCTCCTCGTCGTCGGATACCTCGACGTGCTCGATCACGATTGCCGTGTCAAATCCCTCTGGCATGGCGACGCCTGTGTTCGCGAACTCCCAGTCGACGCCTCGAACCCACGAGCTGGTATCGGGAACGGCGCCCGGCTCGAGGTCGGCAAAGTCGTCCCATTTGACGGCTATCGAGTCGAGCGCGCACGTGAGTGCCGAGGGAACGTCGCTCTTGCAGGTGATGTCTCGTGACAGGACGCGGCCATATGCGTCCTCGAGGGCGACTCGTTCGGGCCGGATTTTGCCAGATGACGCGGAGAGCGCATCGGTCATTTCCGCAACCGCTTCCTGGCGGGATAGTTCGACATGCAGCGAGTGGTCTCTCATCACCTTCTCCAAAATCGACGTCATGTTCGCGGTGCAATCATGTTCCGCGGCTTGGCCCATGCCCCCGGCACCCATTGTATTGCGCCGGGGGCAGCATCGTAAATCGCGGTTGCGCCCTATTTGGGAAGCGCGCCCGTGAGCAACTCGCTCATCTCGGCATCCGAGAGGTCGTAGTTGTACATCGTCTTGTAGTAGTCCCTCGTGACGTCCTCGATGCTGTCATCGAAGGCATTGAGATAGAGCAACCTGGGGAGCCACTGCATGCCCATGAGCTGATTTACGGTCGGGGGATTGTTCATCCAGCACCAGGGATTGTTCGGCACCTCGTAGTAGTTGTCATTGGCGATGGCGGATATTCCCTGCCAGGCGGGATCATCGCCCACGGTGTTGTAGATGCTCCCCTTCTGGAAGATGATGAGATCCGGGTTCCAGACCGCGATTTGCTCGAGGCTGATCTCGTTGCCGCTTCCCTTGCCGGATGCGTCATCAACGACGACCACGTTGTTGGCGACCATGTCGATGACCTGCGCTTGGACGGATGTCTTCGCAATGGCGTTCAGTCCGTTTTCGCCAAGCAGGTAGGCCATGTTGACGCGCTGGGATTCGGGAATCGTCTTCATCGTGTCCTCGACCTTGGAGTACACGCGATTGCAATACTCGGAGAGCTGATTGCCACGCTCCTCCATGCCGAGTAACTCGCCGAGGGTCTTGTACGCCGAGCCATAGTCCTCCAGATAGGCTTCGACGAACACGACCGGTATGCCGAGCTGCTCCTGCAGGGCATCGAGGCTCTCCTTCGTGTCCTTCTTCACCTCGCCTGTATCGATGATGACCTGCGGTTTGGCTGCAGCAACTGCCTCGCGGTTGAAGTCGTCCTTGGCTCCCAGAACCGCGCCGAAGACAGGATAGTCCTTGAACTTGTCGCCGAAGATCTTGAGCTGATCATCGTTGAGCGGCTGGGAGAGGCCGACCATCTTGTCCGGTGCCATCGTGAGCAATACCTGCTGGGCCGTATGTCCCGACGGACAGATTCTCTCCAGGTTCTTTGGCAGCTCGACTTGACGGCCAAGCGAGTCGGTGAATGTCCACGTTTCCTCAGACGAACCGCCCGAGCCTCCGCTGCCCGAGCAGCCGACGAGGCCGATGGCCCCCAGGCTCAATGCGACGGTGCATGCGAGGGCGAGTATCACGCCTCCGATTCTTTTCAGCGCCTTTCCCTTACCGTGTCTCATGGTTCATCCTTTCCTGTTGTGTCTCCACTTCGCTTCGAGGCACGCAGACGCGCACCCTATCGCCATAGAGAGAGTTGACCTCGACATCGACGCTGTAGAGGCCGCTAATGAGCTCGGAGGTAATCACGTCGTGGGGAGGGCCGTACGCATCGATGCGGCCGTCCTTCAAGACGAGCGTCCTGTCGGAATATAGAAACGCGTGGTCGGGGTTATGCGTGGACTGTATGATGGAGAGCCCTTCTTGGGCGAGCTGGCGTACGCAGGAGAGCACGCGCACGGTGTTGCCGTAGTCTAGGGCACTCGTGGGTTCGTCCATGACGATCGTACGGGCGTTTTGGGCAAGCGCTCTCGCTATGAGAACGAGTTGTTGCTCTCCGCCCGATATCTGCGTGTACATACGGTGGGCGAAATCGGCGATTCCTATGCGGTCGAGCGCGTCGTAGGCCCGTTTCTGCTGCTCGGGGCCAGGATTGCTGAGCATCTTCAGGTCGCTACCCGTGGCCATGAGCACGACGTCGACCACCTCATAGTCGTAGACAGGCGCGTGCGTTTGCGGAATGTAGGATATTTCACGCGCCCGCTCCCGTATCGAGAGTGACTTGACGTCCTTGCCGTTGACCATGACGGCGCCAGAATAGTTCTGGTTGAGGCCCAGGATGCATCGAAAGAGCGTGGACTTTCCCACGCCGTTGGGTCCCAGCACGTTTACGAGCATGCCATCGGGAATCTCGAAGGAAAGACCGTGGAGAATCTGGTGGTTGCCGTAGGAGAAATCCAGGTTTTCGACCAAGATGCTCATAGCTTCTTCTTTCTCGTGATGAGATAGAGGAAGAAGGGGGCGCCGACGAAAGCCGTGAGGATTCCTATGGGGATTTCCGCCGTCGTGGCAAGTCGGGCGATGTCGTCTACGACGAGGAGGAATCCGGCACCCATGAGCATCGAGGCGGGGATGAGCTTGCGGTAATCCGCACCTATCAGCATGCGACACAAGTGCGGAATGACAAGACCGACCCAGCCGATCATGCCCGTCACGCACACGCAGGCGGCAGTGACGAACGTCGCCGCGATGATGACGATTATGCGGATGAGCCGGGCGTTGACTCCCATGGTAGACGCCTCGTCGTCACCCATGGTGAGGATGTTTATGCGCCAGCGCAGGGCAAAGAGCACGATACAACCCACGAGGAGTATGGGAAATATCATCGTGACCTGCGTCATCTTCGCACCAGTCAAGCTGCCCATGAGCCAGTACGTGATGTCAGCCAGCTCGTCGGTCGGGTCCGCGATGAGCTTCGCGTATGATACGCCCGCCTGGAACAGGGAACTCACCATCACGCCCGCGAGTACGACCACCATCATGTGGTTTCCCTTTGCCCGCGCGCTTATGAGAAGCACTAGGAGAACCGTGAGCAAGGCGAAGGCGAAGGCTGATACCGAAACCATGCCCGCGGTGAAGCCAGCGAGGATGGCGACGGCCGCGCCGAACGCGGCTCCCTGGCTCGCGCCCAGGATGTCGGGGGAGACGAGCGGGTTCTGGAACGTCCCCTGGTATGCCGCACCTGCCACGGATAGGCAGCATCCCACCATGAGGGCGAGAAGGATGCGGGGAAGGCGCACGTTGAAGAAGAGCGTCGCCTGTTGCTCCGTCCAGCTCGGCTCGACGGGAACCACACAGTTGACGAGCATGGCAATGGCCTCGAGAGGGTCAATGGGGTAACGACCCAGCATGAGGGATACGGCGACTGCCACGATGACGGCGACACCGAGACCGACGATGATGGTGTCGGCTCGTCTGCTCGATCGCGACTTGTCCACGGCAGGAACGCGTGCGCTCTCAGATGTGATGTCCCTCATTAACTATCCTTAGAAAACAATAATTACGATGAAGGATTATATATCATAAAGAATAAACTAATCGAAGAACTATTCTTTAGGTGGTTCTATTCCGCCAGGTGACGTTTGACCAATTCCGCGTCTTGCCGGGTGGGCGCAATGCGTAGGACGCCGTTCCAAGTTTCGGCAAAAAGGGATTCGGCACGTTCGGCAAAGGTTTCGCGAACTACCACGAGCGCGTCCTTCATACCCGCGCAAGGGCCATTGCGCAGCAACCTCATCGCCTCGATAAGACCCGATTCGTGATCGAGCTCGAGGCGCCCCAGCTCGTCGATGACCAGGAGCTTGTGTCTCCTGTCGTCTTCCGCTCGTTTCTCGATCGAGGAAAGGTGCTCGTTCACGCGTGCGATGGCGGCATCGTCTATGTGCCAACCCAAGCCGACCCTGCCGGCCTGGCTCAAGTCGGCATACGTGCCGTTTGCGCGCGCGATATCCGCACGCTGGGCAAAGGGGACCGTGACGTTGTCGGGCAGGAGAAGGTTGTTTATTCCGAGCTTTTCGTAGCCCTGGTCGTTGGCAGCGTCCGTGTTCGATTCGACCCAGATACCCGGGGCGATTACGCCATAGCACGTGACGTCAAGGCGGGTAAGGTCATCAGCGAGGCGCTCGAGCCATCGGCTCTTTCCGATTTGAATGTTGCCGGTAAGAATGAATAGCACTGAGGGCCTCTATTGTCGAAATATTATCCTTTATAGGATATTATAGTTTTAATAATATAGTCTAGGCAAGAAAGCCAGAAGACAATCACGTGCATGGAGGTGCCCGTTATGCCTTGGACTCTGTACGACGAATTGATCGCAGGAGTACCTGGAGATGTGCTCGTCACCGATTACTGCTTGGGGGCAAAATGGAGCTACGTGGAGGCGGAGAGCGGCTTGGGCGTTTCGTTCACGTGCGCGGGCGGCGCGAAAAAGCCGACCGACGATCGCGACTTTCGCGGTCTGCCGCTCAAGGAGCTTGCCGCCTCCTCGAAATCCTGGCATTTCGAGGAGGCGACGCTCGGAATCGCGGCGTTGAATGCGTGGTACGCACGAAGGACCCTGATTGACGAGTTCGAAGCCGTCTACGACGATCCTGTCGAGTTGCCGGACGGGTCGCTTCGCAAGCGTGACGCCTTCGAGATGATGCGCCCCCGTATCGAGATGCACGACAACGCGAAGGTTGTCGTGGTGGGTCATTTTCCCCATGTTGACAGGATAGCCGAGTACGCCGACCTGACGGTCCTCGAGCGAAGCTGCCGTGATGGACTCGATACGCCCGACCCGGCCTGCGAATATGTCATGCCAAAGGCGGATTTCGCCTTCATCACGGGTGTGACGTTGGAGAACAAGACGGCACCGCGCCTGCTCGAACTCGCAAGGAAGGCCTTCGTGACGATGGTCGGTCCTTCGGTCGTCATGGCGCAGCCGCTATTCGACGCAGGCGTGGATATGGCAGCCGGGAGTATCGTCATGGATCCCGATCTTGTCAGGCATGCCGTGAAATCGGGCGGTGGTATGCCGTTTGGAAGTGCCTTGCAAATGGTGGCGGTCACGAAGTAGGTGCGCGTTTCCTCGTCTACGATGATTTGCGGATGATTTGGCCCTTGACTTGGAGTTGACTCGAGGTGCTATAAGGTTTCCGCTTGACGGTGGAGCGCATGCTCTTCTCCCGATGAAAGGAAACGACAATGGAAAGCATCCTCGTGGCATATTTCAGCGCGACGGGCACGACCAAGCGGGCTGCTCTGGCGCTGGCTGATTACCTAGGCGCGGACACCTTCGAGATCGTTCCGGAGGTTCCCTACTCCTCGGCGGACTTGAACTGGAATGACCGGCAGAGCCGGTCAAGCAAGGAGATGGATGACGAGGACTCACGCCCCAGCATCATTGGGCAAGTCGATGACATGGGCGCATACGAAACCATTTACGTGGGGTTTCCCATCTGGTGGTACGTGGAGCCGCGCATCATCGACACGTTCCTGGAATCCTATGACATGACGGGCAAGACCGTCATTCCCTTCGCCACGTCTGGAGGTAGCGGCCTGGGAAAGACCGCCCAGCACATGCAGGGAGTCTGCCCGCAGGCAATCGTCGAGCAAGGCTTCATGCTCAACGATTATTCAGCAGACAGGCTCGCGTCGTTGCTTGGATAGAGACGCCAGACGACTGCCACGTACAAGGCGAGGGCGCGAGCGTTTCTCCAATCACACGAAGGCGGAAGCTTCGGCAGCGCGATTTCCGCCGGCTTCCGATGTCTGCAGGCGCTTGCGTCCGGCGACGAGCGAAACGCATAGCAACGCCAAAGCGAAGAGCAGCAGCACGCCAACGTGACCGAGGACGAGCTCCAGGGTGGCGGAGTCCATGATGGCCGGGGCGTGTGCGGCGGCCGAACATGCCGACGAGTACCAGTATCCCGGCAGCAGATGCGCCAGCGTCACGATTTCGGGTGTCATGAGGTCAAGGGAGATCCACGCACCCCCGAAGAACGAGATCACCATGCCGACGATGTTGCCCGTCGCGTTGCAGACGATGCCGTTCGCGCCTACTTGTCCAAGCAGGAAGCCAAGCGCAAGGGGCACCGTGCAATAGGCGAGCATGCTCAGGGCACACAGCGCGAGGCCGCCGGGTTCAATCTGGCCAGCCGCGTCGGGAAACGCGACGAGGCCCAGGCAGAACGTCCATGCCCATGCAAGCAAGGTGACGGCCATGCAGGCCGCGCCCAATTGCAGGTTGTAGGAGGCGAAGCTCAGCGGGGACGAGAGGTTGCGACGGCGCACATCGACGCGACCGAGCGTGGTCACGAGAAGTCCCACGCACACGGTGATGCCGGCAAAGAGCGTGTAGGTACTCCACTGCAGGTAGAAGACGAAGCGGTCAGATTTCGAAATGGCGGTCGACTGTTCGATTACCGCAACCTGGGCTCGTTCGGACGAGTAGTTCGCAGCACGATCGATGATGTCTGCCATGGGCGTTTCGGGGCTGGCCATGGCAAGCGAGCGCACCATACCCAGAAACCCATTGACACTTTGGTCGACGAGCTCGCCTTCCATGGAATAGTAGCTGAACACCGTCTCCATGGAAGGTGCGTCCTCGTCGGCATGCGCTGCCTCGACGAAGTCCGTCTCGTATCCTTCGGGAATGATGAGTAGATAGTCGGTGGCACCCTTGGCCACGGCATCTTGGATGGCCAATGGCGTGTCTTCAACGACGACCTGCGTTCCGTGTTGCGCGAGCTGACTTGCGATGGCATCGGACAACTCGCTGTCATCGCGGTCAATGACGGAGAAGTTGCAACTATATCGTTCCAAACCGTTCTCGTTCATGTCGAAATCGAACGATGCCGCCATGAAGATGCCCATGAAGCTGAGCCCGACAATGTAGATGACGGGAAAGATGATGTTGCCGCGTATGATGCGCATGGCGCACTTAAAGACTTGCATAGCGCTGCCTCCTCAAAGATTGCGCCGACAGCGCGAACAAGACGAGTGCCATGACGAGCAGGATAGCCAGGTGACCTGCCATGGGTGCGAGCGAGTCGTAGTACATGATGCTATAGAACGCATGAGATATCTGGACGGCGGGGTTGATGTAGTCGAGTACGGGGAAGTTGGCCGAGACCATGTCGGCGAGCTCCATCGTGGGTTCGCCGTAGAGACCGGCGAAGAGCGATGCGAAGCAGACGATGCCGGTGAGGATGCCACTCTTGCCGCTTTCGGGAACCTTGGGGATGGCGGAGATAGCGCACCCCAACGCCGTGGCCGTGAGCGCCGCAATCGCCGTCGTGATCAGGCAGGCGCCATCGCGCCCCCCAAAGTCGATTCCAGCGACGTATCGCATGTAGAGATACGTGACGCACAGGCAGGCAAAGGTGATGGTCCAGCTCGCGGCCACGGTTGCGGCCACGGTGCGCCCGTGACTGGTCGCGCCGAGCGCCCTGCGCGCGCCAAGGGGTGAGGTATTGGGCTTGAGGCGCTGAAACGCGATCATTCCAAGGGTGCCGCCGAAGAGCGCGGCCATGCCGAGCAATGCGAAGTAGAAACGCACGGATTCTTTCGGCTGGTTTGCCGTGACCGTCGTCCGGACCGTCGCCTCGATGGGCTCGGTCATGGATGCGAGGGTTTCCGCCATATCCGGCTGGGCAACCAGACCGGGATTGTCATTCATCAGGTCGCGAATCATCGCGGCATTGGCGACATAGTTGTCCATTGCCATGACGAGGATGGAGGTCTTCAACCACTCCATGCCGGTCAAGTCGCTGACGCTCGTCACGTGGACGTCAGGGGTACCTTCCAAGAGCTGCACGTAGCCGACGTAAGGGTTCTCTTCTGCCATGTTCCGTTCGACGAGGTCTACGGCCTCCTCGGCATTCGGGACATAGGTGATGGCAAAAAGCGACTCTCCGTTCCCGTCATCGCTCAGGGCGTCGAGAAAAGCCTGGAACGACTGCCCCTCGACGTCATCGGCGGGATCGACTGCGACGAGGGGTATGGGGTCGATTTCGGATTGGTCGTCGAGTGGCCCGAACATCATCATGAAGACGGTCGACAGGATGAGGGGGAACGCCAGGGCCCAAACGAGCACGCCGGGCATGCGAACCAGCTCGAGGATCGTGTATTTGAACGTGTTCCACATGGGGCATCACCTGCGCTAGTCGCGAAGTTCGCGGCCGGTGATTTCCAGGAACACGTCGTTGAGCGTCGGCGGTTCGGCCCAGATGCGCCCGGCACGCACATGGGCTTTCGCAAGCTCGTCAAGCACGTCCGCGACGTTATGCTCGCCGTTCTCGCAGGTGATGGAGAGCTGACCGGCATCGTATTGAGCGCCCAGCACATGGGGGAGGGACTGGATGCGCAGGAGCGCGCCTTCGGGCACCTCTGCTTCGATGACGATCTTCTCGCCCGCGGCGACAATTTGCTTGAGCTCCTCGTTGGTGCCGCACGCGAGCGTGCGGCCCTTGTCCATGATCATGATGCGCGTGCAGATTTCCTCGACTTCCTCCATGTAATGGCTCGTGTAGACGATGGTCGAGCCATTGGCGTTCATCTGCTTGATGCCATCGAGGATCGATGCACGGCTCTGCGGGTCGACCGCGACCGTGGGTTCGTCGAAGAAGATGAGCTCGGGCTTGTGGGCGATGCCGCAGGCGATGTTCAGGCGCCTGAGCAGGCCACCGGAGAGCTTCTTGGGGCGGGATTTCTCGTAGTCCTCGAGACCGACGAATTCGATGGCCTCGTGCACGAGCTTCCTACGTGTCGTGCTGTCGCTCACGTATAGCCCGCAGAAGTAGTCGATGTTCTCGCGCACGCTGAGTTCCTCGAATACGGCGACGTTTTGCGGAACGATGCCGATTTTTCGCTTCAGGTCGTAGCTCGACTGTGTCATGGGTTGTCCGAACAGGCGAATCTCTCCGCGATCGTAGGTAAGCAGCTGGAGTATGCAGTTGATGGCGGTGGTCTTGCCGCTGCCGTTTGGCCCGAGTAATCCGAATATCTCGCCACGCTCGATTTCCATGGTGAAGTGGTCGAGGGCGATCATGTTGCCATAGCGCTTGACCAAATCGACTACCGAAACGATGTCTTGCATGTTCTTCCCTCCGCACGCCTGCCGGCACTGTCGAGTGGCTCCATTTAAGCCCGTATGGGGCTTCAATGTAAACATGACATTTGTCATCGATGAGGAAAATGACCGGTCAGATGCCGTTTGCCATCGAACATGCGGATAATCACTGGCGCGTGGCCATTTGATATAGAGCCCCGCCATCATCCCGGTGATGGCGGGGCTCCTGATTCTGCAAAGACGAAATTACAAGAGGCTAGTCTGCACGGCTCTTCGCGACTAGGTCGCCGCTTCCCCTGTTTTCTATTTCCTCGCTCATGACCGGTATGTCGCTATCTTTTATTTTAAACATAAAGATAAGCGGGATGAGTGATATGAGAAGCAAAACGATGGGAAGAAGGAAGTACATTTGAAATATACCGGCTTGTGCTGCCACATTAAAAGTCGTGGCGGCTGCATCATATCCGACAAACGCAAGGAACGCTGGGAGAATAATTGCGCGAAGCGTAACACCCACTTTAACGGCCACGGGCATAAGGGACATAGTCACGCCGGTTGTGTTTTCCCCGGTTTTCCAGTAGCTCCAAGTCGCGCACATTGAGTAGAGGTTGACAGTCAGCCCATAGGCAAAGCCGAAGAAGATTTGCGAAGCAAACAGCAAAATGTTGAGCACGAGGTAGTCTGGCTGGATAAAGAAAGCGATTGCCCACAGGATGAGCCAGCCGGCAACGCCAACAATTGTTGCGGTCTTGGTTCCGATTGCCTTTGCCACGCGCGCGGCAACGAAAGAACCGATGAAGCAGCCGATATAGTAAACCATCAGGATGGTTCCGCTCGCCGCCGGATCGCCCAGGACAACTTTTGCATAGTACGCGGTGCCGGCTGCTACGGTGTAGTAGGCAATAAGACGAAGTAAATCATGTAGCACGACGCCAATTAGATGCGGATTTGTAATGACGTTTTTGCCCATTGCCTTAAAGGAAACCGTCTTCCCCGCATCTGACTTTGTTTCGGTGTCGTACCCCTTCGTAACTATGTATTGGATGCTCATGCAAGCGATGTAAATGAGCGAGAAGATCGCAGCACAAATGGTGTATGCCCCGACACCGCTCACAAGAGTGGCAAGAGCGGCGGTAAGCCAGGGAACGAGCTGGGATGCACATACACGACCGAGAGCCGCACCGGCGCCCAAGCGCCCCGAGAGGAACGCTCGTTCGCTCGGCTCGTCTGTGAGTACATTGGTGAGGCTGCGGACGGCCGTATAGCTGATGTTCCAGAAGAAATGACTAATAATGTAGCCAACGGCGATGATGATTCCTGCTGTTATGTCACCACCGATTTTCGTGAAGCAGAGGATAAAGAACACCATGGCACAAAGCGGGGCGTAGAGCAGCCATGGACGGTATTTGCCATTCTTAAAGTGAAACTTGTTGATGAAAACGCCGGCAATCGCGGCCGAAATAATATCGACTGCCGAAGCACCACCAGCAATAATACCCGAAATTGCAAGTGGCAATTGCGCCACATCAGTCAGAAAGAATATGAAGAAAGCCGTCTCGAGCGTCGCGGTAATCGAGAAGCCCACTTCCGATATGCCCCAAACCGTTTTGATCTTTGAATTGATCCCCTTCATGCACCCTCCTTTTATTTAGAAGCTTCTTCGGGCGTGTGGCGTTATCTGCCTTTCTCTTTTGCCAGATGTTCATACGCCCTTTCTGCGCGGGATTACGCGCTACACGAGTTTATGTACCGGGTCAGATGAAAGCATTGGGCTTGATGTTGCATATAAACTGCGATTACTTTGTGCCATCCGCATAGAGTGTTTTGCTCGGCATCTTAGTATTGGCGAAACCGCGCAATGAGTATTCGATGTTTTGTGCGAATTGCACAATTTACTATGGGTGCATGTAGCTTGGTGCCTATAGCGTGCGTGAAGTTGAGGGGCTAGAATCAACGGACACGGGAACGAATCGCTCGGGGGATGGGAGTCTTCGTGGGGATTACGTTCAACATAATCGAACATGAGTTGAAGAAGCTGTGGCCTATCCAACGCAGCCTGGATGGGAATCCTTCATTTGATGACGCCCGAATCTACCATGACGGCGAGTTGCCGGCTTCGAAAGGCATGCTTTACATATGCGATGATGTCGAATCCTGTGAAAAGGCATCGGAGGACGGCCATGTGGTGATTTACGTTTGCCGTGAATCGGCCCCCGGCTTGCGTGACGTCATTTACGACCTCCGTGTTCTCGAGTGCCCCGACAAACTTGCGGTCTTGGATGCGTTGCTGGACATCTTTTCAAAGTACCGGTCTTGGGAAGCGGAACTGAACATGTGCTGCTTCGAAGATGGGGGGCTCCAGGAGCTCTTGGATGTGAGTGCGTCGTTTTTGAAAAACCATGTCGTCATTTTGGATGCCGCACTGAAACTACTCGCCTATTCCAAGGATGTTCCCTGCGATGATGAGATAACCATGGAGTTGATCGCACATGGATACCACACCGAAGCGAATATCACGAAGTTTAAGTTGCACCGCAGGTTTAAGCCATGGTCAGAGGAGGACGGGTTTGTCATTAATGATTCCTATGAGATATGCAAGTACATTACTGTCGCATATTCTTTTAAGACAGATGCTTCTTTTTCGATGATTCTGGTAATGATGTGTAACGTCGAAGATCCGCTTCCGTACCTGCTCGATACGTTTTCCATTTTTATCAAGTATGTCGAGTACTATGTCAAGCGAGACTATCCGGCTAATAAACCAGCAGGAAATGCCGTCGATACCTTTTTAAGAGATCTGTGCTCCGGCTCTCTTCGTGACAGAGCCGTGATTGCCGAGAGATGCGATTATGTGGCTCTTCCATATAATGCGCGCTTCTGCCTCTTCTACGTGGAGACAAAGGCGGACTCCGTTCCATTTCTAAGGATACTATCGGATATCACGCTCGCGGTAGCCCCAGCAAAAGTGGTGGCAATAGACGACGCTCTTGTCATCCTATGTTTCAATTGCTTTCATGAGAGATGCCATCTTCATTGCGAGGCGCAGCATTGCGCCAAGGGCGCTAAGTCAACTTCCTCGCGCTTAAATAGGTTGATGGAATCGTATGATTTGTATTGTGGGCGCAGTTCAAAGTTTGCAAACCTGGGAGATAGCCGCGTTGCCTTTCTGCAGGCAAGGGCAGCATATGACATTGGCATAAAGAGCGCTTCCGGATTTGCGGGCTGCATGCCGCCGTGGGGACGAATTGTCTCATTTGATACTTGCTACGTAGACTTCCTGAACGATAATCTTCCCGAGGAAAAACGAGAAATGGCCTTAATGACCTATGCTGGAAGTATCCTGGAAGTCATCGCCGAGTCTGATACCAGCGCCAGGACTGATAATTACGACTTTCTGTATAAGTATCTTGAATGCGAGAGAAAGGCATCAGTTACGGCAAATGCGCTTCACATGCATCGCAACAATGTCAAATACCGGATTGACCGGATCGAACAACAATTTGGAATCGATACCGATGACCCAACGCTTCGTTTTGATCTCATGCTCGCCTATCGCTTGCGCAAAACACACACTGTGCATAATGCACAATCAAACGAGTGAATGATATGTCCATACGCAAAGAAAACTACAGCAGCGAAGCGAACTCATCATTCTGACCTGCAGACTCCGCGCTTGCATGAACGATTACTTGGCAATGCGTTGCTGTCTCATCGCCCGACGTGTCCTCGTTGGTGCCGTATCTAGATAGCTATTGCTGCGTCAGCCATTTTCTGTCTTTTGCTGAACGCCGCTGATTTTTGCAGGTCAGATAACTGATTTGTGCAATTTGCATATCACAATCGGGCATATTCGGTGAGTGTTGGACAATGCGGCCTCCTTATTTGCCCCTCTATAGTTTCGCGTTGCGGCGCGTCAAGTGCCGTGACAGTTATCAAGGCTGAGAGGATGGTTACAATGGCAATTAAGAAGCTTGATGATGTTCGTCTGAATGTTAAGCCGATATTCCTAACCCTGTATCACGAATACGTGTTTGAGGGTCCCTGCCGTTTTGGCGATGGCATGCAGCTTGAGAAGGAATTCGACTTGATGATGGCTGCAGAGAAGTTCAAGGGTTGGTACAAGCAGCTTCAGGATGCAATGCCCGAGAACGTTGTCAACCTGCTCGATCCGGTCGAGGTTCAGCGCGACGAGAACTTCCTGACCACGGATGACATGCTCGAGAAGCTGGCCGAGGGCTGCGAGGATGTTGACCTGTACTACATCGGCTATGCAAGCCGTCCTTACGACTTGGCGCTCGAGTTCGCCCAGCGTGTCGGCAAGCCCATGGCAATCACTCAGGCCTGCTGCGCCTCTTCTATCACGTCCGCAGAGTTCCTGGCCCGAGGTCTTGAGTTCTATCCGTTCGAGGAGTGGACGGACGCCACCAGCTACATGACGATTCTGCGCGCTCGCAAGGCCCTGCACGAGGCGAAGTGCCTGTGCGCCGTTCGTGCAACCAGCTCTGTTTCCGTGTCTGCTCCCGATTCCATCATCGATCCCGAAACGGCAACTGCCAAGTTCGGTATTCGCTGGCGCTTCATCTCGGCGCACGAGTTGCTGGACCAGATTTCCTACGATGACCCCATGTCCAACTATAACACCCCGGGTCGCAAGGGTCTCAACTTCACCGAGGAAGATGCTGCGGCGATCGAGAAAGCGACTCGCGAGTTCATTGACAACGCCCAGGTCAATTATATGAAGGAAGAGTACGTCAAGAAGTCCATCGAGGCTTGGTACGGTATCAACAAGTTCCTGGAGGCTACGGAGTGCAACTGCTTCACTGCTCCTTGCCCCGACCTGTGCGCAACGCGCCGCTTGAATGAGAAGCAGTTCACCATGTGCCTCAATCATTCCCTCAACAACGAGGCTGGCATTCCCTCTGCATGCGAGTATGATCTCGGTGCAATCATCTCCAAGGTCATCTTGCAGGAGCTCGGCCGCCGTCCGACCTATATGGGCAACTGCTTCACCGTTCCCGTTCGCAATGGCAAGCGCAGCCAGCTTCCCAAGGCTCTGTTCTTCACTCCGGAGGAAGTCGATGAGAAGATGGAGCTCCTGGGTACCGATGGAGATGTTGTCCTGACCTTCCATTCCGTCGCAAACCGTCGTTGGGAGAGCTACGACGAGCCTCTGCGTCCCTACAACATCCGCGAGTTTGCTCGTTCTGGTTGGGGCGCGACCGTCCGCTATGATTATGCGCAGGACGCCGGCCAGGTAATCACCATGTGCCGCATCGACCCCACCTGCACCAAGCTGTTCGTTGCCAAGGGCGAGATAGTCGCATCCATGGGCTACGAGTCCACCAATTGCTCTAATGGCGTCTTCTTCAAGGTCAAGGATTCCAAGGACTTCTTCCAGAAGCAGGCTGCAATCGGAAATCACATGCCGTTGATCTACGGCGATTTCGAGGAGCAGGTTATCGAGCTCGGCAAGCTGCTAGGTCTTGAGGTCATCGTCGCCTAATCACCTTTTGGCTTGGAAGATTTTTCTTCCTGCACGCTTCAGATCCAAAGTTGGCTGGGCTGCTCGGGAAACCGAGTGGTCCAGCCAAAATAATAGAGCGAGCCGTCAAGGAGCTTGGTCATGCAAACACCAGACCAGATTCAAAGCGAGGTTATTCAGAGTTTTCTGGACGCGGGTGATCCATTGGCTCAGTTTGAATATCTGTTGACTTTGTCCTATCGACTCGAGGAGATGCCGGAGGAAGAGCGCACCAAGGACGTTCTGGTTAAAGGATGTCAAAGCCAGGTTTGGCTCTATGTTGATTGGCCAGATGGGAAAATGAGTATTCGCGGAGAAAGCGATACGCTCATGGTGCGCGGCGTGATCAATATTTTCAAAATGATGTTTGATGGGCGTTCCCCGCAAGAAGTGCTCGATTGTCCCATTCGCTTTGTTTCCGAGACGGACCTTGATGCAATTTTCGACCCGCAGCGCAAGGCCGGTGTCGCCTCCATTTACGAAACCATATGTGTTTCCGCACGCGGGCAGTTGGCAGATCACGCTAAGTAAGGAAGGATGCTTATGGCACAAAGGACCTTGAAAGAGCAACTGGAGGAAGCCGAGCAGCATTCCAAGGAGGTCCTCGATCAGCTCTTGGACGAGAATACAACGCGCGACGAGTTTCGTACGCTCATGAAATCGTATGTCGGGTATCGTTTTTTTCTCGAGCCGGAGGAAATGAAGACGGACGTCATTTTGGATCTTGCAGAAGACAGCGTTGAGAAGCTTTTGAGCATCAACGATCTAAGCGTCACGCTTTCCGAGGGGTCGCAAACCTGTACTAATCAGAGCTCTACGGACATCAAGAAGGTCCTGCTTTCGCTTACACTGCAACGTGCAATGGGAATCAAGTTCACGCCCGAGGAGTCTGCCGGTCTGGATACGATCGAAAAGCTCGCCTGCGCGCTTTTCGATGCGAAGAGTGATTCGACGCGCGTAAGATAGCAAGCTACGAATGAAGGGAATCTGTTATGACAATGCCAGACACTACGAGGCTCATCAAGCTCACTGTGGTGGATATGAATGGCCCGGACGATCTTGAGAAGCTAAAAGATTTCTTTGCCAAAGAATTCGATTCCGATTTCACAATCGACGCAAATTACGACACCGGAATCATTACCATCGATGGACTTTGGGAAGAGGACACCGACATCATCGATGCTGTTAACGAAGCGGGCTTCAGAGTCACTTACGCTTTGGCGATATAGCCATCTTTGATTGTCCGTCCTGAAGCAATTAATGGCTTCTTGCGCCTAGGGGGCATCTGCGTGTTCGACGTGAAAAAGGTTCGTAGCGATTTCCCGATTTTGGAGACTCAAGCCAACGGAAGGCCGTTGGTCTATCTGGATAATGCCGCGACAATGCAGATGCCCTTGCCTGTCATGCAGGCGATGCAGAAGCATTATGAGCTGGAAAATGCGAACGTCCATCGTGGTACGCATTATCTCTCCCACGAGTCAACCAGGGCGTATGAGGAGGCGCGTGAGTCCATTGCGCGTTTCCTCAATGCCGCAGATGCGAGTAATATCGTATTCACTCCAGGAACAACCGGTGCTCTTAATATTGTCGCATCAGGATTACGCAATTACATACAGCCTGGCGACGTGGTGGTTGTGACCGCGCTCGAGCATCACTCTAACTATGTACCCTGGCAGCAGCTTTGCAAGGAGCGCGGTGCGGATTTTAGATGTGTCGGGATAGATGCCAACGGCGATCTCGACATGTCTGCATTGTGCGAGATGGCCGCTGGCGCAAAGGTGGTTGCGTGCACATGCTGCTCGAATGTCCTCGGCACTGTTACACCCATCGAGCAGGTTGTCCAGATTGCCCATGAGGCGGGCGCTTTGTGTGTACTCGATGCTGCTCAGGGAATTCGCCACGAGCATATTGACGTGCAGAAACTGGATTGTGACTTCTTGGCATTCTCCGGTCACAAGATTGGTGCACCGGCTGGTATTGGCGTGCTCTATGGCAAACGCGAGACTCTTGAGTTGCTTGAGCCCCGCTGGTTTGGCGGGGAGATGGTTGACATTGTCACCATGAGTGAAACTACCTGGGAAGATCTGCCTCTTCGTCTGGAGCCAGGCACTCCAAACTACGCGGGTGCTATTGGCTTGGGAGCAGCAATTGATTACCTGGTCTCCATTGACAAGGACGAGGCAGCCCAGCACGAAGACGATCTCATTGCGTATGCTGAAAAGCGTCTCGGCGAGATTGACGGCATGAAAATCTACGGCAGCCCCAATCATCGCAGCGGCTGCCTTTCCTTCAATATTGATGGAGCGCACCCCTTTGATGTCTGCACGCTTGTCGACAAGATGGGTATTGCACTCAGGAGCGGAAACATGTGTGCGCAGCCACTGCTTAACGAGCTTGGTTGCACTGCTGTCGCTCGTCTGTCACCTGCTTTCTATAACACGAGCGAGGAAATAGATATCACGGTCGAAGCGCTGCAACGCGCGGTAGTGGTGCTCAAACACTAGTGCTCGGGCCAAACCTGAGCAGAACCAAAGACCCATTGATTATGCAAATGGCACAAGTGTGATGTGAATTCTAGTTTCATTGCGTAATGGATATCAACTTTTTGCTCCCATAGGATATATCCGTTGGTCGCGATTGGCTCAAGGCGAGGTGTTCACAATGGAGAAATCGCAACTGGATGCGTACCTCCGACGCATGGGGCTGGACTGCGCGGGAGACCCAAGCGCAGAATTGCTGAGGGTGCTTCAGGAACGCCATATTTACACGATCCCTGTTGAGAATCTGGATATCGTCAGAGGCGAGACACCTCCGTCACTCGATATCGATGACCTCTTCGAGAAAATTGTGGTTAGAAGACGAGGAGGAGTGAGTTTCGAGCTCAATTTGCTATTCGCTGACGCACTGCAAAGCCTTGGATATGACGTTGATCTTCTACTTGCAGAGTGCTTTCAATGCGGGCGCAGACTCAATCATGCCCTCCTTCTTGTCCGAGTAAAAGACGGCAGCGAATGGATTGTCGATGTTGGTCATATTGAGAATTTTCACACGCCCCTATTGTTTGAGCCTCGAATCTGGCAAAGCGACGGCAAGGACGAATACACGTTTAGACGGCATAAAGATGATGAATTAGAGTGGAGTCTTGTGAGGCGAAGGTCCGGCAGAGAGCGGACCGTCTGCGTTCTGAGTCTCGAGCGCAGGGAGCCAAGTGATTATCGCTTGCAGTGCAATCGGTTTTGCAGTGATAAGAGTAACCGATTTACCTTGAGTCCGTACGCATCTATCAAGAGGAGCGAAGGTCGCATCACGCTTCTGCATGACACCGTAATTAACGCCTGTACGAAAGAGATGCCACGTCCTCTCATACGCGATAGGGAGGAGCTCTGCTCCACGTTACGAGATACTTTTGGAATAGAGCTTGAGGCGGATAATCTGTTCGATGGCGAAGAATCTGATGCTGCCATGCCGACATACAGGAGGGTGCTCGCAGTTTTGAATGGGGCCTCGAATGCGGAGAGCGTTGTTAGAGCGGCGGCACAGATGGCTCTAGATGAGAATGCCCATCTGAGGTTCGTTTGCGCTTTGGATGAAGCCGGGAGGCATGACACTAGCATAAGCTTCTCGAAGTATGTGCAAGAGTCACGCCATGCACTTCAAGACTACGTGCACAGCATACTTGATTTGATGGGAATTCGCAGTCTACTTATCGGCGCAGAAGTCGTCGTGCAAGGATTCAATAGGCTTGTCGGGGCGACCATAGATATGCCGACTGGATTTACGCCACAGATGTTTGCAGAGCACATGGTATTGCCCTTTTGTCCGGATGTCATCATATGCGGCAGAGATTCGCGCTCCAAGGTAAAACGCATGTTCTCGGGCGATATGGCGAGTTACCTCGACAGACATCTTGAATGTGATGTCAAAGTGATTTCGTAATCCATATCGCGCTGCTTTAGGCACGCTGGGAGGCTTAGCGCATCCCTCCACACCCCCTGTACGATGCTGAGCCTCCTACATGCCGTCTTTTGCATGAGCGCTGCCTTCGAATACGTTCACGAGGGCTTTCCGGGTGGGTATAATCGCGGCATGGAAGAATACTTCGACGAAATCATCCTGCTTGTCGCATGTGCGGCGGTGTCGCTTTGCTTCGCCGATGCGAATCACGTGGTCATCGGGATCCTGCTTTCGGTTTCGCTCGTGTGCATATGTGACATGGTAGGGCTTCGGTGGCGAATCATTGCCCAGCTCGCGTTTCTCATCTGCGCGTTCGCGTTTCCCGCCGTGCTTCCCTTTTTGCCCGTGTGCGCTTACGTCATGCTGCATGAGCGCATGTGGCTCCTACGCGTCGTCTGGGTCGTTCCGCTTGTGGTGGCACTGTCTTTTGGCGGATGCGCTGCCGTCGAAGGGGCGGTCATTGCCATCGCATGCGCGGCAGCCGTCCTGATGGGAGTCAAGGATGCTCGCATGCGTGCGGAGCGCATGGGTATGCGATTCGCGTTCGACGACTTGCGCGAACGCAATCTCGGGCTGCTTTCGGAACGCGAGCTCGACACGAGGACGCAAGGTGTCCAGGGCGCGTCGGGCATGCAGGCGCAGGATGCGCAAGCGCGGACCGCGGGACCTTTCTGCAATCTCACGGAGCGGGAGTATGCGGTGGCCAAGCTCGTTGCCGAGGGTATGGACAACCGCGATATCGCGGCGAGTCTCTTCTTGTCCGAGGGCACGGTGCGCAACCACATCAGCTCGATTCTTGGCAAGCTCGAGCTGAGCAATCGCACGCAAATCGCCATCATGTACTACAAGGGATAGCGGGACAAATGGACAGACCATTTGTCCCATTTCGCTTTCGACAGGAGCAGCAATGGGGTTTCTAGAGGCGGTTCAGAAGAAAATCGACGAAAGGCAGGCGAAGTGGGATGCCCAAGGGCCGTCGGACTTCGATGCGTGGGACAAGGCCGAGATCGAGTACCTGGAGGGCATACGTGACGAGCTCGAGCGCGGCGTCGAGCCTAAGGCCGTGTACGAGAGGCTCAAGGCCGAACTTCCCGAGCTCGAGGAACGGGTTGCGGGCGAGGAGGCGTGCTACACCTTCGATTGGTATGACGATCACCATTACGAGAAGATCTACTCCGGACGCCTTATGGCCTGCCGGGCTCTTCTGGAACTCTACGAGCGGTAAAGGCAGTTGCGACTCATGTGATGTAGCGCCAGCAAAGGGAGTCACCCGGCTTCAGGACGTAGTTGCAGGCTGCCGTCATGGGCATGTTCCCGTTGACGCTATAGGTCCATCCGCTGGCGGCGCCCATCATCTTTTCGGCCAAGCCGCCGATTGCGGAGACGTACGAGGGCGTCCCCGTAAGGGAAAGCCCGGTGCTCCTCAGGGCGTCGTAGGCGCTTGAGTTGGCGGGGAGCCGCAACGATTTCGAGGCCATGGCCGCCGGAAACCCGAGTGATTCTGCGGCGGAGCTATCCACGAGAATCGATACCGTTATCGGGGCGCTTTCCGGCGTTTGCGACGAGGGCTCCGTTTCCGGGACCGGTGACGCCACATTGCCGCCGGCGCCACCGGTCCTGTCGGAATCCACGGGATTTGTCGCATTGTCGGCGACGGGCAAGGGGCCCTCTCCGGTCGAGCCTGTGATGGCTTGGGAAGACTCGACCGGCGTCGTCTCGCTTGACGCAAGGCCTCCGACGGTTCCTGTCTGGAATATCGCGACCAGCGAAAGCGCCACGCATGCTAGCGACAGTGCACCAAGAAGCGCACCCGCCGTTCTTCTATCGGGTTTGCCCGGTTTCACGCTAGCTCTGCTTACGAGTGCCGGAGATGAAGAGGGCAATGGACACCGCTACGCCTCCAAGTGATAGGAACAAAAAGACATAGGCCATCAGCCCCTGGTATTTGACAGCGTCTTGCATGGTTGACCCGGCGGCGGCAAGGGGAGTTTCGTTTTCGTAGACCGCTTGCTCGGAAATGGCGGGGTCTGTCGGCGCGGAAAGCGCGATGGTGGATGACGGACTTGCGGAATATAGCATCGCTTCATCGTCCTGTACGCTGTCTGATTCCTGCCTTTCCCCTGGTGCATGCCCCCCTTCTCCAGATTCGGCAGGCGAGATCGCAAGGGCAAAGAGCCTGCCCGAATCATTGACGTAATAAAAGCGACCGAGACCATATGCTATGGAGCCCATCGAGTAATTGTGCATTCCCGCAGGCGGGTCGAAGGCAAGCGTGGCCTGCGTGCCTCCGAGACGATAGGCGTAAACGCCGCCACCTCCCGTGTAGTCGGGGTATTCGCCAATCGCTCCGTTGCAGGTGAATAGCGCGATGATGCCGTCAGCATCGCGGATCAGGGTCGGCATGCTCTTGACCTCACCGGGAAGAGGCGTGCCGTTTGCGGTGTCCGCGCTGCCAAGTAACCTCATGCTCTGCGCGTCGATGGCCGTGAGCATGCCCTGGCCATTCTTGCTGCCCCCGACGTAGATGACGCCGTCGGCTATGGCAGGACTCGACGTGGAGTAGTCCGCGAAGGTGACGCGTGCCAACTCCCGGGGCTGGCCTGTACTTCCCACCGTGACCTTGTGCAAGACGCCATCAGTGGTGACCACGTAGGCGACGTCGCTCGAGCTGACGATGGTGGAGCGCACGGGGGCGCCAAGGTCGAGTGTCCCTGAGGCGGTGCCCGTCATCGAGTCCTTTGCGATAGCGCGAAGTTGTCCGTCGTCCCCTGCCGCGAGAAGGAATCCGTTTAGATGGGCCGCTCCCGTCCAGTAGTATCCGGCGTCCTGGTTTCTTTGGATCCAGCGTACGGCGCCCGTCTTCAGGTCGACACACAGGGAGTACCCTCCATGGGTTTTCGCCCAATCGGCCTCTGCGGTGAATGCGTAGACGCAATCGTCCCCGAGGGTGAGCGTCGAGAGCGATTGCTGCTCATAGACACTCGGGACGGTCGATCCGGAAACGCTGACGGCATGGGCGGGGAGCGCGTCCGTGAGCCAGACCGTCGTGAGGTCAAGCGCGGAAAGCGCCTGGAGGCGTCCGTTGTTGACGGGCACTATCACCATGCCGTTCGCGTAGACGGGGCGACATCCGTAAGCGGTCGATTCGGCGAGTGCGGTGCTGGCGACGACGGATCCCGTCACGGCATCGATTTTGAATATCTGGCTGCCCGAGGTGAAGAAGACGAAGTCTCCGGCCATGACGGGTTCGGACCATGAAGCGTACGATCCTTGGGCAAAGTCCAAGGTCCAATCGCTCGAAAGGCTGGAGATTGTGGTCTGGATGGTGGCGGGATTGGTGCCAGCAGCCCCGTACGATTTCCACGGCGCGTCCCAGTTGGCGAGAGGGACATCGGGCGTGATGGGGATGTCCGGTTTGGTCATCGTGCCCGTGGCGTCGATGTAGACGAGCTCGATCACGTCTCCGTCTTTGGGATAGTATCCGCTCGGGAGAGAACCAGCGTAGACGCCGTTGACGAAGAAGGACCAGTAGGACCACGGGGCACCTGAGCTCATCGCTAGGGTTTGGGTGCGATCGGGCGTGGTGATGGAATAGGGGCATCCTCCGTTGAGGTTGTAGAAGTAACCGGCGTCATTGAGCATGCCGGCAAAGATGTCCCAGGCCGAAACGCGCGTCGTCGATGTCACGGTATAGTTGGACGTGGGAATCCATGCGACTTGCTGGAAGCTCGCGCCCGGGGCGTGCGGGGTGACCCCCGTCACGCGTACGGTGACGTCAAGGGTCATGGGGTTCTTGGGATCTTCGGGCGTGGGATTGACGGGCTCGACGGGTTCGCCGAGTTGAATCGGCTTGCGTGTGGGTCCGGCTTCCATGACGTTGAAGCCGGCATCGACGAGGCACTTGAGGTACTTCCCAGCATAGGATTGGGGGATGACGAAGGAGCTCGCGTGGACGTTCTCGTCGTCGAGCTCGACGTAGTCTCCGTCATAGGAGTCTGATATGAGCCAGGTGTAGTTGAGCTGGTCTGCCGAGAGGTAGTCACCGGCCGTTCCCGCCGCGCTCGTTTCCCGTGCGCTGACGCCGATGGTGCGGCCCGTCCAGAACGTGAAGTTTTCGTCAGCTGGTGTCTGGTCGAGGGCGGCGTAGTAGAGCTCGCGGGTGCCTGCTTTGCGGAAGGGGCCCGCTGCGTAAACATCAGGGGTCGTCACGGTGTTGTCACCGGCGTTCGCGCTGACCGCGACCCAGCAGCCTTCGAGGTTTTCGGGGACGGTGAGCTCGGATCCGGCCGCGCCTTCGATCTTGTGCCATTCGGGCTCTACAGGCCCGTAACCGGGGCGCGTGTCAGTCCAGTACCAGGTGTAGTTGACGTTCTCACTCACTGGAGTTTCGCCCCATGAGCTGTTCGTGTAGGGCTGCGCCACGAGCTTGTCGCCGATGAATTTGGCAGAAGAGGCATTGAGGATCTCGATGCGGGAAAGCGTCGTGACTCCACGGGGAAGGATGCGGCCCACCGGGGACTCGCATTGATCGTGACCGGGAATGCCGTTCTTTGCTGTGGCCACCACCTTGATAAAGCGGCCCGAGGGCTCGTCGGCATGGAATATGGCGCCAGTTGCCACCTCGGTGAAGGGGCCGTTCTTGGATTCGGCGGTTTGCCAGGAGAAGTCAACCTCGTCGGGGCCGTAGAGGGTGTTCGGGTCATCGAAGTCGTAGGAGGCAGCTTTCAACGTGTCTCCTACATGGCAATCAGGCGTAGTTTCGAGCTCGGAGCCGAAGTCAGCGCCGTTCGTTGATATCAGCACATAGTCGAGATTGATCTGGCCGGGCAGAACAACAGGGCCGGGGGTGTAATAAGAGGTGGAGGAGGGGGTGTCGAACGACCCACTTGGCCCGTATATCGTGCGATCGTCGCCCGTTATACGCACGCGGATGTATGCACCGGAAAGTTTTGTCGCGAGCTCTTTGGTGAGCGTGAGAGAAGCCGATGTCTGTCCCTCGATAGGCGTATATTCTGCGTCGGGTGCTTTTTGATCGAAAGAATAAAGCCATTGGAAGGACCAGCGGTCCTGGGTGGCGATGCGTGCGTCGGGGGACGCTTCGGAGTCGTAGACGTTGGCCCAAAGGACATCGCCTACTTCGAGGGCGCCGTTTACGGTAGAGGAGGTCGAGGCGGTATCACCTGAACCCTGGATGAGTACGTAGGATTTGCCGTCGAGCGCAGTCTTTGCGGGAACGGGCTTCTTGATGGGGCCGCAGGCGGTCAGGCTCCTGTAGGCGGTTGGCCGCTTTGGCCCGTCGATGGATACGTCTCCGCAACTAATGCGCACGCGCAGGTATTTGCCGTCGAGCTGGGTCCTCAATTCGTCGGTGAGAACGAGGGAAGAGCTCGTCTGGCCTTCGATGGGAGCAAAATCCAGTGCGCTTGTCGAGGAGCCGTAGAGCCATTGATAGCTCCACGTCGCGTCGTTATCCACGCGTTTGTTCTTCGATGCCCATGCGACGGCATAGAGGGTTTCGTTTCTTTGCAGATTTCCGCTCAGGGCACTCGTCGTCGCAGGTTTCTGCGACCGTGAGATCATCGCGAAGCTCGCCCTTTCCAGGGAGTTCGATTGGGCTTGGGCAGCGAGGGCGCTTTCGGTGATGGAGGCGGGGTCTTGCGCGGGTGCAGGAGAGGTGGCCGCGGGCGTGATGGATGGGCTTTCCGGATGGGATGCCACGTGATCCAAAGACGCATCCTCGGCGCCGAGGTCACCGTCCCCGTCGGAAATCGCCTTGCCATCGGCATCGGGACCATCGGCCATGTTGCCTTCGCGCGTCATAGGGGCAGTTTCCTCGATAGCGGCGGAGTCATCGGATGTTTCAGGAGGCTCTGCCGCCCAAGTTACGGCCGGCACCAACGACCAGACGAGGACCAAGCTCAAGATGATGGAGAGGAACGCGCGGCTGCGCACCGCAAGGGCGCCCTTCTTGGGCGCATGGGTTTGTCTGCTCATGCAGATACACCTACTTCCAGGGCTATCGTGCAATGGGCAGGTATTCCGACTTTGCCTCGACTGAAGTGTCTGGTGCGCAACCACCATCCCATGCGGCTCGAAAGCCATACGGGACTCGACACCCCATCAGCTCATACGGTTCCTGGTAGAGCGGGGGATTCTCACCCCCATTCCCCTCAGTCGGACAACCTCTTGCTCCCCGACCGGCGCGATGCCTCGCGCAGCCCATCAAGGCCAATGCGGCAAGTATAGCACCCGTATGCGAAGCAGGAGCTAGCGGTTTTTGCCGGTACCAAATCCCTTGGGCACGGGGATCACGGATCCAGCGCAGGCCGCGATGAGCATGAACACGACGGCCTTGACGGGGAAGCACAGGATGAGAAGCAGGGCGACCATGAGCGGCTGGCGCATGACGACGCCCAGCAGCGCAGCCGTACACACGCAGAGCGCAAACACGGGGTCGACGCCCATGAGGCCGGCGCACGCATAGCCAATCGAGATGCCCGCGAAGATGATGGGGAAGAAATGCCCGCCACGCCAGCCGAGGCCAAGGCAGATCTGCGTCGAGAGCACCTTGAGAAAGCCGGTTGCCAGCAGAATGGGAATGCCCATGCCCATCCATTGTTCGGCGAGCACCTCGGTCTGGGATTCTCCCGCGAACATCGTGAAGGGCAGGAAGATGCCGATACCGCCGAGAACGACCCCCGCGATGACGGCCTTGAGCACCGGGCGTTCGCCGAGCCTCGTCGAAATCCAGCGCACGCCGGCGCCAAACGCATGGAAGAGCCACCCCGCGCATGCGCCGATGAGCATGATGGGGACCATCCATGCGATTTCGTGGATCGAAACGTCCATCTCCGTAAAACGGGGCAGCCCCAAGCCGCTGCCGACAAGGGTGCTGAGGAGCGTGAAGACGCCCAGCGCCCCCGCAATCGAAAGCAGGTAGACGACGATTTTCAAGGGCCTTGGCACTTCGACGCGTGGAGTGTCTCCCGTCCCTGCCTTGCCTTCGGATTCGTCGGCATAGCCAAAGAGCGGAGCTGCCAGGCCAAAGAGCGGGGCTGCGAAGATTGCCGAGATGATGGCGGCGGTTCCCGCATTCGCGAGTTCGCGCATCTCGCTCCCCACGAACCTGAGCCTGTCGCCAACCCAGGTGCATAGTCCCGCGATGACGCCCGTGAGTCCGGCTTCCGGACCGATGCTCCCGCCAAACATGAGCGGCATGAGTGCCCCGAGAAACATCGCTTTGATGTGCTTGTACTCGTAGCGCCCGCTTTTTTTGACCTCTGCGAGCACGGTGTTCATGTCATCGGGATACGGTCCGACGCGCTTCTGGAACAGTCCGATGGCAAGACCTCCCAGGGTGCAGAATACGAGCGGATAGAACAGCGCGGGACATCCGATGCCCCCGAGAAAGGCGGGGGCTTGGTTCCACAGCAAGTCGATCCCCAGGTTCATGAGGAAGAAAAAGGCCCAGCAAAAGGCACCGGCAAAGGCGCCGAAGGCAATGGTCAAAAGCACGAAGAGCGCTCGTCTCACGACTATTCCTCCTCGTCGGCCTCGTCAGCTTCGGATTGCGCGCTCAGGGGCAAGCGCCGGTTTCTCTGCGCCCGAAACTCCTCGACGAATCCCGCCGAGAAGATGCCCGCCGGGATGGCGACGACGGCAATCGAGAGGACCATGACGACGAAGCCGATGATCCTTCCCAGCGCGGTGATGGGGACGAGATCGCCGTAGCCGGTGGTCGTGATCGTGGTCATGGCCCAGTAGATGCCGGTCAGGACGCTGTCGAACGCTTCGGGTTGCGCGGTGTGCTCGGCTTCGTACATGAGTACGCTCGCCGAAATCGTAAGTAGCCCCAGAACCATGATGGAGGCGATGATTTCGCTGCGACGATTCGAGAGGACGATGCCGATGGTGCGCAGTCCGCGCATGTAACGCGAGATCTTGATGAGGCGGATGAGGCGAATGATGCTGACGACGTCGCGCAGGGCGGGTGTCATCGGCACGAAGAGCATGATGCATGATGGAAGGAACGATAGCAGGTCAACAATGCCCATCGGCGAAATCACGTAGCGCAGCCGGGCCCTGGCGGCAGTGCGTTTGGGGTAGACCCTGTCGGCAACCCAGATTCTGGCGAGATACTCGCATCCAAAGACGGCAGCCGAGACCATGTTGAACGTGAATACGGCCATGCCAACGACGCCCGATGTCCACCTGTCGGGAATGCAAACGAGAATCGCATTTGCGATGATGCATACGTAGATGGCTCCGGCTAGGAACTTGCCCCATGCGGGCGCCTGCCCCGGATTCTCCAGTGCGAGGAAGAGCCCATCCTTGAAAGCTCCCGCGTGCCTATCCGTCGTGTCGCCCATCGGCGTCCTCCTCCACGGGGCATGCATTGGCATGCGACTTGTTCGTGATGCGCCCGAAGGCGACCGAGGCGAGCAGCGGCATGAGCAGCACGGTGATGCCACCTGCGGCAACGAGCAAGGAGGCGATGTCGGGTGACATGGCATCCGCTCCCGTCGCGATGTTCGTGATGGCCACGATGAGGGGAAGGGCCGTCGTGCAATAGAGGGCGACGGTTGCCCGAGCATGTCTGTCCATGGCTCTCGTTTCCGGAGCGATGCGAAGTCCGAAGAAGACGGGCAGCGCACGCACGGCCAACAGCGCGACGATGAACAAGACGAGCAGCAATGGGTATTTGGCTACGGCCATGGGGTTGATGGCCATGCCGCTTACCACAAAGAACAGGGGAACGAAGAAGCCGTAACCGATTCCGTTGAGCTTGTGCTCGAGTCCCTCGTCGCCATTGGGGATGATGAAGCGCAAGACGAAGCCCGCGGCAAAGGCGCCGAGCACGATGTCGAGGTCGAATAGGGCCGACACGGTGACAAGGCCGACGAGCAGGACCATGACGAGGCGAATGATGATCTGGGCGTTCGTGTCGCGGTTGCTGTTGACGAATTTGGGAAGGTGGATGCCCTTTTCGAATATGCGTCTTGGAATGAGCGCGCAGGCGACGGCGATGAGTGCGAACGCGCCGAGAATCGCCAAAGTCACCCACGTCTGGCGCGTGGAGAGGATGAGGGCGATGACGATGATGGGGCATAGCTCACCCCAGGTTCCATAGGCGAAGATCGCCTTGCCGATGGGTGTGCCCATGAGCCCGCGCTCATGCAAGATGGGCACGAGCGTCCCGAAGGCCGTGGTGGTGAGCGCTATGGCCGTGGCAAGGAAGGCGAATTCGTTTTCGTGGAAGCTGGGAAGTGTTATGCATATTGCGATGGCGATCGCAAAGGTGACGAGCCAGGTGATAAGTCCATGGCGCCCTTGTCCGCCCGTGAGTTGCTGGGGGTTTATCTCATAGCCCGCAAGCAGGAAGAGAAAGCCGAGACCGAGGTCGGATAGGAGTTGAATTGCGTTGTCCGCCTGCGCGATGTCGAGCACGTTTGGGCCGATGATCATGCCGGCTGCCAGCAAAAGGACCGTTTCGGGTATAAGCCTGTTGGGGATGAGCGTGGTGATTGCCGGGGCAATGGCGGCGATCGCGACTATGCAGAAAAGCGATACGAGTTCCGCATCCAAGGCAGCACTCCCACGGGATTCATCCGGTGATATGACCGAGGGTGATTATAGCAGCGCCGCGTATGGCAAGATGGGACAGTTGTCCGGGGCCACTGTCCCATTGCCAGCGAGTGACGGCGTACGCTGGGGACAAATGGGCAGGTCATTTGTCTCCAGCGTCGTTTCATTTTGCCGCTATTCCCTGCTTGCCATGTCCTCGTCTATGGCGAGCTTCCACGAACCCGTGATGCCCGCATCCGATCGCGCCTGGCAAGTCGCGGCGGCCATCGACGCGTATACGGCCTGCGTGCCGATTCCATCGGCGCGATACGTGGCTGCGCGGTCCGCGGAGATCCCGATGCGCGCAGCCTCGGCGGCGGCATCGATGTTCGCGCCCATGAAGACGAATTCCCAGCCCTTCTTGCGCTTCTTCTCGATGAGCTTTTTCACCTGCGGGTACGTGAACTCGCGACTTGCGTTCTCGTAGCCATCGGTGGTGATGACGAAGACGACGTTCTTTGCGCGATGATGCTTGGGTAGCGTCTTCTGCCCCTTGCTCCCGTGCCGGATGGCGCCGCCAACGGCGTCGAGCAGTGCCGTGCAACCGCGGACGTAGTACTCCTCCTCCGTGATAGGCGCGACTTTCCCGATTTGCTCGCGATCACAAATGACCTCGATCCTGTCATCGAAGAGCACCGTCGAGACGATGGCGTCACCTTCCTGCTCCTTGTTCTTGCGTAGCACCGAGTTGAATCCGCCGATGGTGTCTCTTTCCAGTCCGCCCATCGAGCCGCTGCGATCGAGGATGAAAACGAGTTCCGTGTAGTCCTTCACGTTCTTCATGGGTTGTTCCCTTCTCGTCGGTATCTGACGTGAGGAACTCTACGCCGCGGCGCCGGCGCATAGGTAAACCGCGAGGGGACATCGCGCAAGACGGATGAGGCTATCCCAGCAGCTGCTGGTCGAACTCGTAGAGCACCATGTTCACCTGGTTGATGTCATGAATATTGCTCAGGAGACAGTATTCGACGATGACGTCGAACTTGGAGCTATGGGACAGCGTGAAACCGGCGCGGGAGAGCAGTGCGAGGGCGTCTTCGTAGGAAAGTCGCAACGCGAAGGCTAGCGCGCAGGCCGTCTTCTTGGTGGGACGGTAATCGTCATCCCGGCGGATCTTCGCGAAGAGCTGGCGGCTCATGTTCGCGCGCTTGTATACCGTGGCGTCACGCAGGCCTCGCTCATCGATAAGACGCAGCACCGTCTGGGCAAACGACTCGTCAAGGTGATCGAGTCGCTCGGAAAGGCTCGGCTGGGCCGCACCGCCGAAGGCGGCGGGCGTGACGGCGTCGAATGCTCCGGTGGTTTCGGGGGAATCGGCGAAGATGTCGTCAGATGTCTCGGCCGTGGTACCAAGAAACGTGGCCTGTGGAGCCATCATCGCCTGCGGTGCGCATGCCGGTTGCGTGTCAGAAGGCCAATCGCCGACATACACGTCGGCGACGTAGCGTCTCACCTTGCCAAGTAGCTCGGCATCGCGTTTTCTGCGTCGAAACATGACCCTCCTCAAA
>UQUH01000002.1 GCA_900544245.1 uncultured Coriobacteriaceae bacterium
CGTGAGACCCTTGAGGTTGGGGACGTTGACCGTATCTGCCTTCGAGGAGATGGTGAGATTGACCACGGAACCCGGCTGCACCTGGGTATCGGCCTTGGGATCCTGGCTGATGATCATGCCCTCCGGCACCGTGTTGCTCTTTTCGAGCTTGATGCGACCGACCTTGAGCCCCGCTTGACGCAGGGAGTCTCGGGCATCTTGCTCGGTGTAGCCCACGACATTGGGAACCGTCACCGAACCGCCAAAGAGCCCGGCGGCGTTGGCGACGAAGAAGCCGATGCCCGCGATGAGGACGACGGCGATCACGGCGAGGATGACGTTGCGCTTCGTGTTGTTGCGTTTTGGCGGTACGGTACCTCGCCCGGCACCCGGCATCACGGTGGTCTGGCCCGGATTGGGCATCACGGTGGTCTGGTCGACGCCGTATGGGACGGTGGTCCCGGCAACAGCCGCATAGCCGCGGTTGAGCACCTGGGTTTCGGCGGTGGCACGACCCGTCAGATAGTCGTCGATGGCACGCTGCATTTCCTTGGCGGTCGCAAAGCGGTCGTCGGGGTTCTTCTGCAACGCCGTCATGATGATGGCCTCGAACTGCGGGTCGATGTTGGGATTGATCTGGCGCGGCGGGACGGGAAGGTCGCTCACCTGCTTCATGGCTACCGATACCACATCCGGGCCATCAAAGGGCAGCTGGCCCGTCGCGGCCTCGTAGAGCACGATGCCGAGCGAGTAGAGGTCGCTTGCCGGCGTGAGCTTCTTGCCCTGAGCCTGCTCCGGACTCACGTAGTGCGCGGTGCCCAGCACCGAGGAGTCCTGGGTCATGCCGGGGTGTCCGGCCTGGGCGATGCCGAAGTCCATGACCTTCACGTTGCCGTCGCCCTGCACCATGATGTTCGCTGACTTGATGTCGCGATGGATGATGTCGTAGCCGTGCGCGACGGAGAGCGCGGAGCACACCTGCGAGCCGATCTCCGCTACCTTGCGCGGATGGATGCTGCCACGTTGCTGGATGGCAGTCTTGAGGTCGGTGCCGCGCACGTACTCCATGACGATGTAATACGAGTCGCCGTCACGGCCCCAATCGTAGATGTTGACGATATACGGGCTGCTCAGGTTTGCGGCCGCCTGAGCCTCCTGCCTGAACCGTGCGGCGAAGTTGGGATCGGATGCGTATTGCGGGAGCATCACCTTGACGGCGACAGTCCTGCCAAGTGTCGAATCGGTGGCCTTGTAAACCTCAGCCATGCCGCCCATGCCGATTTTCTCGGTGATCTGATAGCGGTTGCCCAGTGTCCGATTAACCACGTTTATACTCCCTGTCGCTTGTGATGCGAATGCGAGCGTTCGCATACCATCAGGCATTCTACCAATGAAGCAGATACCGTAATTGCATAATGTCGAAAAAAGCGCTTTGCCTGCATATCTAGAGCGCCCCCAGTTCCCTCAGCGCTGCCAGGAACACGGTCGCGGCCTTGGGGGCGGCGACATCTCCGCCGCTGTCACCTTCCTCGATGACGATGGCGACGGTCACGCTACGCCCGTTTGCCTGGGCCGTACCGACGAACCAGGCATCGGACTTCTCCTTGCCCGTCTCGGCCGTACCGGTCTTGCCGATGACATCGGCGCCCTCGACGCGGGCCTGCGTGCCCGTACCACTGTCCACGACGCCCGCGAGGATTTCCTGCTCGGTCCTGGCGGTTGCCTCCGAGATTGCCTGGCCCATGATCTGCGGCCTGGTCTCGAAGGTCGTTGCACCGGAGGCGGAGACCACCTTGGAGATGACGTAGGGATGGAGCACGACGCCGTTGTTCGCGATCGCCGCCATGCAGACGGCCATCTCCATGACGGTCGCCTGGGGCCCCGCCGGACTCTCGTGCTCGCCCACGGGCTGTCCGTCACCGGCCCATGCGGTTTCCCAACGGGTCATCTCGTTGGGATCGGGCATGAGCGAGGTGGCGAGGCCGAAGTCGAGCGCCACCGAGGCGTCGTTGAAACCGAACTTCTCGGCATACGATACGAGGTTCTTGGCGCCCAGCTCGTCGGCGATCTGCGCAAAGGCGGTGTTGGCCGAGAGCGCCGTCGCCTCGGCGACGGTGACGCGTCCGTACGAGTGGCCCTTGTAGTTGGTAATGGGGGCGTTTCCGATATCGATGGAGCTCGGCGCGCTGAAGACCGTGTCAGGTGTGACCGTGCCCGTGTCGAGCGCGGCACCAAGCGTCACGATCTTGAAGGTCGAGCCCGGCGCGTAGAGGGTCTGCGTGGCGCGGTTGACGAGCGCACCGTCGGAGCTCGACGAGCTCGCGCCCGTCAGGATGCTCTCGACGTTATTGTTGTCATAGGTGGGCGTGGAGGCCTCGGCAAGCACTGCGCCCGTTGCGGTGTCGAGCACGACGCAGGCGCCTTTCTGCCCGCTCAGTACGCCTTCTGCCGCCCGCTGGATCTTCGAGTTGATGGTGAGCACGACGTCGTTGCCCTGGGGCTTCTCGCCTGCGTAGGCGCGGATGGCATCGCCGATCGTCTCGAAGTGCTCCTCGCCCACGAGCGTGGAGCCCATGGTGTTCTCGACGCCCGTGCTACCGAAGCGCTGCGAGGTGTAGCCGATGACGTGGGACGCGAGCGCTCCCTGCGGGTAGACGCGCTCGTAGGTGCCGTCGGACTGCGGGATGGATTCGGCGAGCACGACGTTGTCGGAGGTGACGATGGCGCCGCGCTGCTGCTCGGCGATGCGCTGGAGCGTGTGGTTGTTGCCGCTGCGGTTTTGCAGGTCGTCCGCCTGCACGACCTGCACGTAGGTGAGGTTGGCGATAAGGGCGGCAAAGAGCAACGCGAAAACGGTGATGAGCCTGGTGAGGCGCTTGCCCAGGGCGGTGCGGCCCAGGACGCCCGTCTCGCCCGGCGTCTTGATCGTCGTGGTGCTCGTCATCTCGGTTTGCAGGCCGGTTCCCTCGTTGCCGGCGCAGAGCAGCAAGCCGACGATGATGAAGCTCGAGAGCAACGAGGAGCCGCCCTGGCTCATGAAGGGGAGCGTCAGGCCGGTGAGCGGGATGAAGCCCGTGACGCCGCCGATGATGATGAAGGCCTGCAGGCAGATGGACGTGGTGAGGCCGACGGCCGTGAAGGCGGCCATGTCGGACTTGGCACGCGCCGCCGTGAGAAAGCCGCGGACGGCGAAGAGCATGAACAGGAATATGACGCCCGACGCGCCGAGCAGGCCCATCTCCTCGGCGATGGCCGAGAAGATGAAGTCACTTTGCACCTCGGGAATGAAAGTGGGCATGCCGCGACCGATGCCACAACCAAAGAGCCCGCCGTCTGCCAGCGAGTATAGCGACTGCACGAGTTGGTAGCCCGATCCGCTCGCATCGGCGAAGGGATCGAGCCAAATCGCGATGCGTGTCTGCACGTGGGGGAACAGCATGTAGAGACCCACGCCGCCAATGGCGACGAGCAGGATGCCGATGAGCACGTAGGAGAGCCTACCGGTGCAGACGTAGATCATCACGAGGAAGATGCCGAAGAACAACAAGGCACTTCCCAGGTCGCGCTCGAGGATGACGATGAGCATGGCGATGATCCACATGGCAAGCAGCGGTACGAGCGCGCGGAAGTCAGGATACTTGAGGCCCGAACGGCTGCGCCGCATGACGCTCAGCAGCTCGCGGTTATCGGCAAGGTATGCGGCGAGGAACAAGACGATGAGGATCTTGGCGATTTCTCCCGGCTGGAACGAAAGACCGAAAATCGACAGCCAGATGCGCGAGCCGTTGTATTCTGCGCCGATGAACGGGACAACCGGCAACAGCAGCAATACGAGGCCGAAGAGCAGGCAGGTGTACTTGTAGCGCCCCAGGCGCTCGACGCTGGGCACGAGGATGATGGTCGCGACCATGAGCGCGATACCGGCGAAGAGCCACACGATCTGGCGACCGGCGGTATCCGGTGCCAGGCGCAACACGAAGCAGATGCCAATGCCGCAGAGCAGAAACGCGATGGGAAGGATCGCTGGGTCGGCGTTGGGGGCAAATCGTCGCAGCGCCAGGTGCGCGACGAAGAAGCTCACGACCAAGGCGATGGGTACGGCAAAGGAGTTGAACGTCAACGGCGTGTTGGCGTTGACAAGCAGCATCAGGAACAGCAGCAACAATACGGGCGTTGCCGCTATGAGAAGCCATAGCTCTGTCGTCCGGCGCGAACGCACGGCTAGCCCTTCGTGCTTTGCTGACGGTATTGGGAGATAAGCTCGTCTGCCTGATCGAGGGATTCGACCGATATGCCGGTCTTGAGGCTGTTCTGCACCATGGGCGTGAGCTTGGTCACGTCGATGTCCGGGGCCTGCGATTCGAGCCACGAGACCGATATGCCGGCCACCTCGCCAGGCAGGCCGCGATAGACGCTCACGATGCCGTTTTCGGCGATGATGTAGTAGGAGTTCTGCGCGAAGGCGTAGAAGCCGAAGCCCGCGGCGGCGAGTATGAGGATGAAGGCGAGCGCCCAGATGAACGGCGCCATCCTTCCCTTCTGTTTGGACCTGTGATGCTTGCCGCCCCTATCCTTCGCGGGCGTGGCGGATGCGATTGGGGCGGATGTGGTGTCGGGGACTTCCGCTTCCGTATCCTCGGGAACGCCGACGACGCGCTCCTCGACATAGGTGACCTCCTCGTCGTCCGACGGAGGATCGCCAAGGGGGTCGATGACGATGACGGTGACGTTGTCGAGGCCGCCGGCGATGAGGGCCTCCTCGACCAGGGCATCGCATGCCTGGGCGGGAGTGGGGTTGTCAAGCAGGATCTCCTCGATTTCGCCATCCGAAATCATCGAGCACAGGCCATCCGAGCACAGCACCAGACGGTCGCCTTCCTCGACGTGCAGGGTGTAGAGGTCCGGCTGCATGTTGGGGTCGCTGCCCAACGCGCGCGTGATGACGGAACGCTGCGGATGGAAGCGGGCCTCGGCCTCGGTCAGGCGGCCCTGCTCGATGAGGTCGGCAACGAGGGAGTGATCGCGCGTGATGCGCTGGAGCTGGTCGTTGTGAAGGAGATACGCACGTGAATCTCCCACCTGCGCGATGACGGCCTCGTCTTCGTAGACGAAGGCGGCGGTGAGGGTCGTTCCCATGCCGGGTTTGCCCGTACCGTCCTTGGCACCGCGCAAGACGGCCTCGTTTGCCTTGACGACGGCTGCGCCAAGTGCCTCGGGGCTCGTGCTCTTGGGAGCATGGGCTTCCATGGTGGTCACGGCGATCTTGCTCGCGACCTCGCCGGCCTCGTGTCCGCCCATGCCGTCTGCGACGACGAAGAGCGGGCTTTTTACCAGGTAGCTGTCCTCGTTGTGCTCGCGTACGCTTCCGACATCCGAGCGCGCGGCGAACGATCGGGGCGTGTTGGGCTTGGTGAAGTTGAAACTCATTGACGGCCAATCTTTATGTCGACGTTTCCGATGGTGACGATGTCGCCCTCAGAGCAGGCGACGGGGCTGGTAACGGGATGTCCGTTGAGCAGGGTTCCGTTGGTGGAGTTGAGGTCTTCGACCGAAAGGCTCGTGCCCGAAAGCGAGAAACGCGCATGACGTGCCGAGACGTAATCGGTGGGGATGACGATGTCGGCACCGGGGGCTCGGCCGATGACGATGGGGCCGGCGATGGTCAGCCGTACGCCCTTGAGGGTGCGTGGGCCCTTCTCGACGTTGAGCGTCCAGGACTTGGCTTTCTTGTTTTGACCCCGGACGAGCCCGACGCCCGTTTTGACGACGAAGAACAGGAAGAGGTAGAGCAGGGCAACGAGCAGGAGGCGGCCAGCCAGGAGAAGAAGATCGACCATGCGTTAGCCTAACCCTCCTGGAGCTCGAGCTGCGTGGTGCCGAGGTCGATGATATCGCCATCGTAGATGCGCGATTGCGTCGTCGCGACCCCGTTGACGATTATCCCGTTGGTGGAACCCGTATCGCGAATGAGCCAGCCGGATTCATTGTGCAGGATCTCGGCATGATGGCGCGAGACGCTCGGATCGCCGATGATGACGTCGCAGTTGGTGTCGCGACCGATGACCGTGCGGTCGTCACGCAGCTGGTACACGCGTTGCGTCTTGAGATTGTAGAGGACGGCCTGCGGCTGCTGCGCCATGGGCTCGTCAAGGATGATTGTGCGCTGGTCGGCGGGCGCGTCATCGACGGAAAGACCTTCGTCTTCGGGACCGGGGACGGGTGCCGGAGCCGCCGTCTGCTCCGGCATGCCGAAGGCCGGATCGTCAAAGTCGTCCATGGGTTGCTCGTCCGTGAAACCACCGTCATCGGGGAAGTCGGGCTCGCTGTGCGGACGCGGGCGCGGAGGATGCGCCTGGGAGCGCTCGAAATCGAAGTCATCCAGATTGTCGTAATCGGGCTCGATGCCGTAGCGCACCATTTCCTCGTGACGTAGCTCGGCGATGATGGCAGGGCTCACGCTTTCGGCGATGATGTCGAACTTGCCGCGCCTCAGGCCATCGTCGACGATGAAGCGTGCGAGGGGTGGACAATCGAAGACCAGGCCGCGCTGTGCGCCCTGACCGGTCAGGTACGTCTCGATCTCGCCGGCAAGAGAGGGGTAGTAACCGCTCATCGCGGCATCGTCCTCGGGTGATACGAGGATGTTATAGAGCGTGGGAGCATACTCGTGACCGACGCCGATCATCTTTTCGTGCTCCATCTCCTTGCAAGCACGCTTCGCGAGTTTGACGGGCTCGATGCCACCGCGTCCGCGACCGCCAGATCCCTCTATGACGTCCTCGGCCTTGTTCTCGAACCTCGAAAAGATGCCCATTGTTACTCTCCTTTATGACGTACCGACGACCTTAGGACGCCGACGACACACATGGCAACGCACGCAAGGACTGTCGTGATGGTCCATGTTCCACTTGGACCGGTGAAGATGCCGGTCAAAACCCACATACCGATGCCCTGAGCCACGAGCAGAACGCACGCCGCGCAAACCGCACCGAGTATCGACAGTATACGTGTCTCACGTGAGCATAGCAGCGACATGAGCACTGCGGAGACAATCCAAGCACATATCATAATCCAGGTCGGTATGCTCGTGATGCTGCCGAACAGCAATTCCGGTCCCGTGTTCCTGCCCACGGTGAGCATGAGGATGACCTGGATGACGGCGGCTCCCAGTGCACGCACGGGTGGCAGGCAGTAGCCGGCGATCATGGGGGCCAACGGGGCGAACCCCACGAGGCCGAGCGGCGAGATGATGAGCGCGCAGTTCGTGTCGGCCACGCCCTCGCGACCAAAGAGGATGACCCAGCCCGCAGCTGCCGCTATTGCGGCAATGCCGAGCGCCGGCATGGGAACGGAGCATAGGAAAAGGGAGGCGCCGTTGACGAGCATGGCGAGCAGGGCACCAAAGGGGGGTTTGACTACCGCGGCGACCGCCGGAAGCAACGCAACGAGCATGGCGACGTTGGTATCGAGCATCGTGACGTTGAATAGGGCCGAAGTGCTGAGCCACCAGCAGAGCGCGGCGGCGATGACGCGACCGAGGACAAGGTTGAGACGCGGCGAGACGTGATCGAGGATGCTTCGTTTGGGAGGGACGTAGCTTTCCTCCTCCACGACCTCGTCGTCCACCTGGACGATTTCCCGCAGGCGGCGGCTGCCACGCGCGGGATTGCCCAAATAGGGCATGAGGGCGGCGAGAAACTCCTCCACGCTGTCGTACCGGTCATCGGGATCGGGCGAAAGCGCCGTGAACAGCACACTGTCAATGCCGGGATCGAGGTCCGTGCGCAGCGAGGAGGCGGGTGCGATATCGAATTTCTGGATGAGCTTGGCACTCGCATCGAGGCTGCGCGCGGCAAACGGGCGCTTGCCCGTGAGGATTTCGTAGGTTACGGCGGCCAAGGCGAACTCGTCGGTGCGCTCGTCGAGCTCGTGACCGTTCATCTGCTCGGGAGGCATGTAGCCAATAGTGCCGCCGCTTGCCTTGCGGAAGCCCTGCGCGTCGGCGAGCTCGGAGACGCCGAAGTCGCTGACCTTGCAGGCCCCGTTGCGGTTCACGAGGATGTTGTCGGGTTTGATGTCGAGGTGCAGGACCTGGTTCTCATGCGCGAATTCGATGGCATCGCCGACGGCGAGGACGATTGCCGCGGCGATGTCGAGATCGAAGGTCGCGGGCGGCGTGTCGTCGATGATCTGCGCGAGGGAAGGCCCCTCGATGGCCTCCATGATGAGGAAGGCCTCGTTGTCGACGGTGTCGAAGTCGTAAACGCTCACGATGGACGGACGGCTGAGCATTGCACCCGTGCGCGCCTCGGCAAGACCGGGGATGCTCCCATTGGCCCACTCGCTGGAAATGGGCATGCGCTTGATTGCGACACGACGTTGTATGCGCGTGTCCCAGCAGATCTCTACTTTGCCGCTGCCACCTTCGCCTTTGACTTCTATGGGGCGATATCGGTCCAGGATCAATGGGCCCTGCATCTAGCCTCTCCTCGTTTTCTGCTCATTTTGACAGATGCATTAGCACATTATAGGTAAATGGCAGGTGAAACTGCTGAAGTTCACATAAAAGGCCGACCACGTGGGCCGGCCTCTCTCATGTGCTGGTGCGGGCGAAAGGAGTTGAACCTTCACGGGCCGAAGCCCACTGGCACCTGAAGCCAGCGCGTCTGCCATTCCGCCACGCCCGCATGCTGCGCGTTTGCGCGAATCCGTATACTAGCACAAATCTGCGCGCAGGCAAGACGGTTTGTGGTCCCGCCCTATTCCGAAATCACGAAGAAGGGGAGAGGCGGTTGCCCCTCCCCTTCCGTGTCGTCTGTCTGGCGTTGCCGGGCGGACTAGTTGTTCTGGGCTGCCTCTTCGAACGTCGCGGCGGTCTCGGCGGCGGCAACGGCTGCCTCCTCCTCGTCCATCGCGTCGTAGTCCTCGACCGCGGCGGCTGCCTCGGCAGCTGCCTCTTCCTCGATGCGCTCGAGATCCTTGCGGGCATCCTCGTCTAGTGTATCGACCATTGTGACCACCATCCTCTATTAGCCTAACCTAGATATATTCTAGAACTCGAATGCATCTTTCTCAAGGATTAGGACAAATACGACAGAAGTTCTTGTACCTCGTCACTAGAGCCGGCGTATGAGCTCCCAACCCGCCATACTGATGCAGTTGGGGACGATCTTTCCGATGATGCGCAAGGCACATGATTGCGGGCTTGTCGTCGCGACTGCTAGGTGCAGCTTGTTTGCGGTGAGGGCACGGGACACGACGGTCGAGGCCTTCTGGGCGCCCAGAAGATGACGTACGTCCTGCGCACCTCCGGATTCGCGGGCGACCTTCTCGAAGCCCGTCTTTACCCATGTGGGGCAAAGGGCGGTCGCCGTGATGCCCGTACCGTGCAGCTCCCAGCGCAGCGCGCGTGTGTAACGCAGCACAAACGCTTTAGTAGCTGCATATACGTTCATATGAGGAAGTGGGATGAACGCCGCGGCAGACGCGACCTGCACGATATGTGCGCCGCGCCCCATGTATGGCAGCACCGCATGCGTCATGTCGACGAGCCCGCGGCAGTTGAGGTCGATCATGGAGTCGATGTCCTCATCGGAGATGGACTGCCAGTCGCCGAACTTGCCGAAGCCGGCGGCGTTCACGAGATAACGAACGTCGGGGTTGAAATCCGCGAGACGCTGCCTGATTGCGGCGATGTCCGCCTTGCTCCCGAGGTTGGCCACTACCGGAACTGCGGGCGAGCTCAACTGGTCGGCGACCTCTTGCAGAGCATCATGATTGCGAGCGACGAGCCATAGCTCATCGACTTGCTGAAGAAGGTCGATTTGCCGGGCGAATTCGCGGCCGAGGCCCGATGAGGCTCCCGTGATGATCGCAACGCGCTTTTCCCGTGGCTTGGTTTCGCTTTCGGTCATGTCAAACCTCCCAGCCAGATCGATATCCGATGGCGCATACTGGCATTATAGTCTCGCGAGGCGCAAATCAGGGCAAACACATGGGGTATTTGCCGCATCGACACGTCCGCATTCCCCGCGTTTCGCTATGATGGGAGCCTGTGACGAGGAGACATCATGGCAAACAAGAGCGATAACATCATCGAGGAAGAGGCCCGCGCGATCGAGGTCGGCGAGGAGACGGGCGGCACGCCGCAGCAACGACGCCAACGCGATTCCTGGGCATCGCGCACGGGCTTCATCCTTGCCTGCGTGGGAAGCGCTGTCGGCATGGCCAATATCTGGCTCTTCCCCTACCGCGTCGCTCAGCTCGGCGGTGCGGCGTTTCTCATCCCGTACCTCATCTTCGTGGCGCTGCTTGGGTTCACGGGCGTGATTGGCGAGATGTCGTTTGGGCGTGCCATGGGAACCGGCCCCATGGGCGCGTTTGGCAAGGCCATGGAGATGCGCGGCATCAGGAAGGGTGGCCTCGTCGGCAAGATCGTCGGTCTCGTTCCGACGCTGGGCTCGCTTGCGTTGGCCATCGGCTATGCGGTGGTGCTCGGCTGGGCGTGTCACTATCTGTTCTCCTCGCTTACCGGCGAGCTCATGGCGCAGTCCGACATGGGTGCGTTCTTTGGCGGCATCGCCTCGGACTTTGGCAATGTGGGTTTTCATGTCGCCGGTCTCGTCATCACCTTCGTCATCATGATTCTGGGTGTGTCGCGTGGTATCGAGCGGGTTAACAAGGTGCTCATGCCGTTGCTCTTCATTCTCTTCATCGTCATTGCCATTCGCGTGGCCATGCTGTCGGGTGCCTCCGAGGGCTACCTGTACCTGCTCGTGCCGCGCTGGGAGGCGCTGCTCAATCCGACCACCTGGGTGTATGCGCTTGGCCAAGCGTTCTTCAGCCTCTCGCTTGCCGGTTGCGGCACGCTCGTCTATGGCAGCTATCTCAAGAAGGATGTCGATGTGGTGTCCGCTGCGCGCAACGTCGCCATTTTCGACACGATTGCGAGTCTCGTGGCCGCATGCGTTGTTGTCCCCGCCGTATTTGCCTTCGGGCTCGATGTTTCCTCCGGTCCGCCGCTGCTCTTCATCACGCTTGCGCAAGTGTTCCAGCAAATGCCCTTCGGCGACATCTTCGCCGTCATTCTCTTCGTCGCGGTCGTGTTCGCGGCCATCACCAGCCTCATGAACCTTTTCGAGGCGCCCGTCGAAGCGCTCCAGGAGCAACTCGGGCTCTCGCGTACGGTCTCGGTACTCATCATCGCCGTGATTGCGGTGGGCGTGGGTTTGTTCATCGAGGGCGGAAGCACCGTGAGTGACTGGATGGACGTCATCTCCATCTACGTTATCCCGGTGGGCGCGTTTCTCGCCGCAATCATGTTCTTCTGGGTGTGTCCGCGCGGATTTGCGAAGGGGCAGGCCGAGCTCGGGCGCAAGAGGCCGCTGGGCAGGTGGTTCGACTTCTTCACGCGCTACGTGTTCGTCTTCGTGACCGCGCTCGTCATCATCCTGGGCATTTTCTACGGTGGTATCGGCTAGAGTCTCAGCTGCTCCACCAAGTCATCGGTCTCGCGGGCGATGCGCATCTCCTCGTCGGTGGTCACGACGCAGATCTTGATGGGACTGTCGTCGATCGAGATGATGCGGTTGACGCCGATTTGGCCGGTCACGTCGTTGCGCTCCTTGTCGAGGATCATGCCCATGTGCGCCAGGCCATCGAAGATGCGCTCGCGCAACTCGGCCGAGTTCTCGCCGATGCCCGCCGTCATGACGACGGCATCCGTGCGCGTCATCGCGGCGTAGAAACCGCCGATGGCCTTCTGGATGCGATACACGTACATATCGATGGCAAGTTCGGCATGTTCATTGCCGTCGCGTGCGGCATCGAGCACGTCACGCATGTCGGCCGAGATGCCAGACACGCCGAGCACGCCGCTTTCGCGGTTGAGGATGGAGTCCATTTCGTCGAAACTGATGCCCTCGCGACGCATGATGTAGGTGATGATGGCCGGGTCGATGGAGCCGGAACGCGTACCCATCATCAGGCCCTCGAGCGGCGTGAAGCCCATCGTCGTGTCGATGGATTTGCCGTGGTTCACGGCCGTGATGGATCCGCCGTTGCCCAGATGACAGGTGATGAGGCCGAGGTCCCTGAGCTGACGTCCGAGCAGGTTCGCGGCCTGCTGGGCCGCGTAGCGGTGGCTCGTGCCGTGCGCACCATAGCGGCGAATGCGATAGTCCTCGTAATAGCGCATGGGAAGTGGGTACATGTACGCCTTGGGCGGCATCGTCGTGTGAAATGCGGTGTCGAAGACGGCGACCTCTGGTGTGTCGGGCATGAGCTTGCGCATCATGTCGATGCAGGCATCGGCAGGTGGGTTGTGCAGCGGCGCCAGCTCCTCGATGCTCGCGAGCTTTTCGCGCACGTCATCATCGATGAGCGTCGCCTTGCTGAAGTACTCGCCTCCGGCCACGACGCGGTTGCCGATCGCATCTATCTGGTCGAGCCCGCTGATGGGACTGTCGGGGTTCTCAACGAGGATGTCGAGCAGCTTGGCGAGGCATTGGGGAACGGTAAGCTTGGCGACGTTATAGGTGGTCTTGTCGAAGTCAGGAGCAAACGAGACGTTCATGAACGCCTCGGGCGTGCCTACCTTCTCGGCAAGGCACCTCATGAGCGAAATCTTGCCGTCCGTTTCGATGAGCTGGCATTTCAGGCTGGAGCTTCCGGCATTCACGACCAATACGCGCATCGTCATCCTCCTTGGATTTGGATGAGGCAAGTGTATGTGTCGCGTCGAGTTCCGGCAAGACGAGACAACGTCTCAGAGCAACTGTCTCATTATCCGCGGGGACCGGCGAATGGTGAGACAAATGCCACCGGGTTGGTATTTGTCCCATTTGATGAGGGCTACTTCTCACCCCCTCCTCTCACCCCCAAGTCCATGCCCGCGGGGGCATGACCATCCCACGAGCGCTTTCTAGACTCTCTGTGTCGGTGGGCACTCGTCAGCCTGCCGGTTCCAAAATCAACTGAGAGAAGGAGAAAGGCGGTCATTCATGGAAGAGATGAAAGCTGCCCCAGTCGTGAAACTGGATACGCTCTCCGACGTCAACGACATCGGAAAGCCCTGGCGCTTCGAGGAGGACGGACTCACCGTTACTCGCTTGTCCCCGTGGTCAGCTCCGGGATGCCATCCCACGGGCTGCGGATTGAAGGTTTACACCGATGGTGAGGATCGCGTCGTCAAGGTCGAGGGCGACGAGAACCATCCGGTTACGCAAGGGCGCCTCTGCGTGCGCTGCCTCACGCTCATGGACTACATGTACAACCCCGCGCGTATCATCTATCCGATGAAGCGCGATCCGTCCAAGCGCGGCGATGCTGACGCATGGGAGCGCTGCACCTGGGACGAGGCCGTGGCCATCATCAAGGAGAACTACGATCGCATCACCAAGCAGTACGGCCGTGAGAGCTGCGTGTGCTTTACCGGCACCGGCCGCGAGGGCGGCACCTTCAACCCGTACGGTTCGGTCATGCTCGGCACGCCCAACTATTGCTATACGCAGTCGGGCTATGCTTGCTACATTCCGCGTCTGGCCGCCTCAAGCTACATCATCGGGTCTGCCTACCCCGAGATCGACTACGCCTGCGCCCTGCCCGGGCGTTTCGACGACCCGGCCTACGAGCTGCCCGAGTGCCTCATCATGTGGGGCAAGATGCCTCTGTCCTCCAACGGTGACGGCCTCTTTGGCCATGCCGTCATCGACATGATGCGCCGTGGCACGCGTCTCATCATGGTCGACCCGCGCATGAACTGGCTCGCTAGCCGCGCCGACATCCATCTGCGTCTGCGTGCCGGCACCGACACCGCGCTCGCCATGGCGATGCTCTCGGTCATCATCAACGAGGATCTCTACGATCACGAGTACGTCGACTACTGGTGCTATGGCTTTGACGAACTCAAGGCGCGCATCAACGACCCAGAGAAGGGCATGACGGCAGCCAAGGCCGCGGAAATCTGCGACATCCCCGAGGAGAAGATCGTCGAGGCCGCGCGCATGTACGCCCGGGCGAAGCCCGCCAGCATCTCCTGGGGCCTTGCCATCGACCAGAAGGCCAACGGCATGCAGGCCGGCCAGTGCATCCTCGACCTCATGGCCATCACCGGCAACATCGACGTACCCGGCGGTAACGTCCTGGGTGACGTGACCTCCGGCCTCAACGAGGTGGGTTTCGGCTTCGAGAAGGGCGTCGGCGATCTCGTGAGCGAGATGATTGGCCTGGCGGAGTATCCGGCCTATTGCAACCTCATCATGAACGCGCATGCCGATCTCATGCTCCAGACGCTGGAGACCGGCGAGCCCTATCCCATCAAGCTTGGCATGTATTGCGGCAACAATCTGATGTCGTGCACATCGGCCGAGCCCAAGCGCTGGCATGACGCCATTCTCAAGTCGCTCGAGTTCTGCTTCACCATCGATACCTTCATGACGCCGTCTGCCCAGGCGTCCTGCGACGTGTTCCTGCCGCTGGCCGCATCGGCCGAGCGCGAGGGCACGACCTTCACGCATTACGGTGCCTCCATGGGCATCAAGGGCTTCTCGCAGGCTGCGACGCGTACGGGCGAGGCCCTGACCGATGCCGAGGCATGCTTCAAGCTCGGCAAGGCGCTCAATCCGCAGTGGTGGACCGACTACGATACCGTCGAGGACTTCATCAACCACCTGCGCCTCTCGAACAAGTACAAGTTCCGCGAGGTGGCGCCTGCCGTGTACGTGCAGGACGAGGTGACCTACCGTAAGAACGAGTGCGGCAAGCTGCGCAGCGATGGCAAGGTGGGCTTCAACACGCCGACCGGCCGCATCGAGCTCTACTCCACCATCTTCCAGCAGTTCGACGACGACCCGTTGCCCTACTACGACGAGCCGCAGTACAGCCCCGTCAACACGCCGGAGCTTCTGGAGGAGTATCCCTACGTGCTCACGACCGGTGCTCGTCCCTACGCCTTCTTCCATTCCGAGAACCGGCAGGTCCCCTTCTGCCGCGAACTCAATCCCGACCCCATCGTCGAGGTGAACCCCAAGACGGCAAAGAAGCTCGGCATCGCGGATGGCCAGTGGTGCGAGATCTGGAACCAGTTTGGAAGCTGCAAGCAGAAGGCAAAGATCACCGAGACAGTCGACGAGAAGACCATCCATTGCCAGCATGCCTGGTGGTTCCCCGAGGAAGACGGCAGCGAGCCCAATCTCTACGGCAATTGGCGCAGCAACGTCAACAACCTGGTTCCCAACTTCCACTTTGGCAAGCTCGGCTTTGGCGCGCCGTTCAAGTGCCTGCTGTGCAACATCAAGCCGATAGAAGAGTGCCTGGATACCGACATGGACGAAGTATGGACGAAGTTCAAGAGGGAGGACCAATAATGAGCAAGGAAGCGTACGGACTCCTCATCGATTACGAGTACTGCTCTGGTTGTCAGAGCTGCGAGGTGACCTGCAAGGAGACCCACAACTATCCCGTGGGCAAGTGGGGCATCCGCGTGCTCGAGGAAGGCCCGTGGGAGATCGAGGACGGCACGGGCGTGTTCGATTACAACTACGTTCCCGTTCCCACCGACCTGTGCGACCTATGCGTTGCGCGCACCTCGAAGGGCCGCGAACCGGCTTGCGTGCATCACTGCCTGGCAAACGTCATCACCTATGGTCCCATCGTGGAGCTTGCCGAGAAGATGTGCGAGAAGAGCAAGCAGGTGCTGTGGTTCCCGCAGTACAAGCCGCTTGCCGCCAAGGGCAAGTTCGTGCCCACGAAGAAGAGTAACTCCGAGGGCCGAGGTGAGACGAGGGTCGAGGTCGAGGCCAACGAGAACTGGTCGACTGCCGCGCATCGTCGAAGCGACGACGACCACTTCGAGATGGGTCTCGTGGAATAGCCCCGGACATGAGCTATCTATCGGGCGGGTGATTCGACGGCGTTTCGCCCGCCTGTTCCCCAAAGGGCGGCCTCCAGCCATGGCCGCCCGCTCCTTTTTGCCGATGAAGCGAGGAAGGCCAGACCATGAAGAACAACAGCCGATTTGGGCAAGCCGCTTTCGTCCACTATCGAGGCGGCGTCGAGGGCGAGGAGCCCTTTGACGATCATTCTGCCGGCGAACCGGTCAAGATCATCCTCGGGGCCGGAGCGGTCATTCCGGGCATCGAGGACGTCTTGAGTGAGATGGAGGTGGGCGAGGAGCGTACAGTCACCATCGAGCCTGACCAGGCCTATGGCCGTCATGATCCCGATGGCGTACAGGTCTATCCGCGCACCATGCTCTCGTTTGGCGACGAGCTCGAGGAGAGCAGCATTTTCAAATGGACGAACCCCGCCTCGGGCATGCAGATTCCGGTGCGCGTGATAGAGGCGACCGATTCGACCGTGAAGGTCGATTTCAACCACCCTCTTGCCGAGAAGACCCTTGTATACTGGCTGAAGCTGGAAGACTTGGTCGGCTAGGACTCGACGAGGCATGAACTGCTTTCCATGCAAGGGTCCGGGGTGTAACGTCTGCGGTAAGTTCGATAGGACCACCGCCCTCGTGCGCAAGGACCATCAGCTGCGATGTGCCAACTGCGGGCGACGCATTGACCTCGATACTGGTCGGTGCGAGGCCTGCGGGGCCATGGCGCTGCCACAGCCGGGTCGCTCTCTCGAGAAGGAGGGAACGGGCGTTGTCACGACGAGTGGCGCCGCCCACGGCGATTAGGAGAAGTCATGCAGGCGACTGCCACCAAACGTGCAGATGCGGATACCCCGCGTTTTCTGCATCGTAAATTTGAGGCCCCGGTGCTATCTGAAGGGGTCGTGATTGACGAGGGCGTGTCATCGGCGCTCGATGACCTCGATGCCTGGCAGCTTTGCCTGCTAAGCGCCCCGTCGGGCAGTGGCAAGAGCGCGCTTATGGCAACATGGCACGGCATTTTCGAGGTGCGCGCCGACACCCAGGCGTTTTGGCTGTGCCTCGATGAGCATGACGGCGATCCCACTCGGTTCATGAGGGCGCTCATGCAAAGTCTGGCGCGTAAGGAGGAGCGCTTCGAAACGCTTGCCTCCGAGGAGGACGCCGCGCGTGTAACCAATTGGGAGTCCCTTGCCGTTGACTTCGTCAACCTTGCCGACGAGGTGTTTGGCCCACAGCGACAGGCGATCATCTTCATCGACGATTACAACCTCGCCACGTGCGCAGCTCTCGACGAGGCGGTCGCATTCCTGAGCAAGAACCTCTCCGACGATGTTCGACTTGTCTTGTCGGGAAGTTACCTGCCCGAGGCGATCTCCGACCTGACCATCGCACTACCAGCTGTCGAGATCGAAGGATCCGACATCGCCCTCACTTCGCAGCGGCTGCGCGAGCTTTGCGACAAGCTTGGGCTTAACCCTGACGAGCCAGCGCTGCACGGGCTGCTCGATGACGCGGTGTGGCCCATTTTCCCGATCTTTCTCAAGTACTCGCTGGACAAGGCAAAGGAGGAGGCGGATGTCGGGCGCCTGATGGAGGGCTATTGCAGCCGCTTCTTCGAAAAGGAGGTCATGGCGCGCGCTACCGAAGAGGAGCGGCGCTTCCTCATCCGCTCCTCGTTGCTCGAGGTGCTCGCACCCGATGCGTGCGATGCCATCCTGGGCGAGCCGGATTCCGAGCGTATCCTGGACAACGTGACACGTCGCGGGCTCTTCGTCTACTACGACCGCGATGCGCGCGTATACCGCTGCGACCCTTTCATGCGACGCTATCTGCTCGGCGTGCTCCTGCGCGAGCATCGCAAGGAGGTGTTCAATCTCGCCGATCGGGCGAGCCGCTGGTTTGGTGCGCAAGGACGCCGTGCGGAACAGGCCAAGTACATCATTGCCACATGCGATCCTCTGTACATCGAGGGGACTGTCGGCGGCTCGGCTGGCCTGCAGCTGGATGACAAGGGTGGCGACCTGCTTGCTCGTGTGCTCTCCGGACCGGCATCCGAGATTGCCGACAATGCGTTTCTGAGTTGGGCGGCCGTATGGGCGTGCATCTCCACGGGGCTCGTGGATGAGGCGCGTGCGTGGCTCACGGTGCTGCAGGATATGGACGATACGAGTGCCGATCCGCGCGCCTTTGCCTTTGCCGACGCGCTGTGCCTTGCCCTCGAGGGAGATCGCCTCGGTTCGTTACGCGTCATAAAGGAAGTGCAGGAAGATGACTCTCGGCCGCTCAGCCGGCCATTCCAATGTCTGCTCACCCATATGGAGGGCGAGAACGTCGAACGCCTTGGCAACGTGCGTGAGGGCAGAGAGCTGTATCTGAGGGCCTATTCGCTTGCCGAACGCGTTGACGTGCCCTTCTATAAGCTCTTCGACCTGTACTTGCTTGCCCAGTACTATCTGTACATGGGCCAATACGAGGATGCGGCGTCGACCGCGCGCAAGGCGCTGACGATGTGCGAGCCGGGAACCTCGTTGTACGGTGGTTTCCTCTCCGTCATCGCCACCATCCAGGTGGAGCGCTACGAGCTCGCCCAGGCCGAGGAAACGCTTGCCGACGCGCTACGCTGCGTTTCGGCGAGCGTCAATGCCGACATGTTTCTTGACGTGCAGCTCACAGTGGCGCGTTTGGAGCGTGTCCGCGGCAATCGCATCGAGGCCTTTGAGATTGCGTGTGAGATGGTGGATTCCATCGAGGGCAAGCGCATCCCTCGCAACATGGATCGGCGGACCTATGCTCTCAAGATGGCGCTCGGCGTCGAGCTCGACGAGATGTCGGCCGTGCGTTCATGCGAGCAGGCGATTGACGAGTTTCTTGATGACCCCGATGTGTTCAGGCAGGTGAGCTGCATATTCGCCAAGGTCCGCATACTCTGGCACCTTGGGTTCCATGACGAGTCGTTCGCGTTGCTGGACAAGGCCGAAGCCGTGATCACGGCGTGCGGAAGCATGTACTTCGCCACGCAGCTTTCCATCATGCGCGCGTCGTTCTTTGGCGAATCCGACGATGAGGCTCGTGCCATGGTCGAGCTCAATACGGCGCTCGAATTGGCCATACGCGGTGGATATCGCTCGGTCTTTCTCGAGGGGCGTACCTGCATACGCGAACTGCTCCTGAAGCTCGCGACATCGCGGCAGGCATCCCTGGCCTTTCGCAACTATGCCAAGGAAGTACTCGGGCTCTTCGACAGCACGGCCGTGGTCGATGATTCCATCGCGCTTCTCCAAGGCGGCGTGCAGGGTTATTACGCGCTCACGGAACGCGAACGCGAGATACTCGCGAAGCTCAACTCGGGTATGTCGCGAGGTGAGATTGCCCTGTCGCTCTGCGTTTCCCAGAACACGGTGAAGTCTCATCTGAAGAACATCTACTCGAAACTGGGCGTGCACACGCGATCCGAGGCATACAAGGCGAGCGTTCGGGAGCAGCGTGCCGCCTTCGACGACGGAACATCCTAACCCCATATCACCCTTGCTCACCCTATAAATCCCCCACGTTGGGTCTTCTGCGTTTGAACGGTGGTTTCTAGATTAGACGCAGGGATTCGGACAGGTGTCCGGAGATTCGAGATCGCCGCAAATCGACAGGCGCGAAAGCGTCATGACGAGTGTCGGATGGCGTGCATCTTGAGGAGCTTCCATCGTTTGTTTCATGAGGGGAGATAGGGAATGGAAGAGGCTATACAACAATCTGATAAGACGGGGAACATGAAAGGCGGCCGCGCCTGGGCCGTCGTGTTCGTCGTCTTCATGGCAGGATTCTGCATGCCTGCCAACATGGGCGAGACCATGTGGGTCGCGCCGCTTGTCATGCAGGCTTACGGGTTTGGACCCGATGTGCTCGGTTGGGTCAACGGCGTGTTCTACATCCTGGGAGCGGTCATCGCGTTTCCGGCGGCATCGTTCGTGCGTCGTCTGGGAATTCGTTGGTCGGTGACCATTGCGCTTGCTTGCGGCATTATCGGCAACATCATCGGCATCCTTGCCGGCGACGTCGCCATCCTCATGGTTTCGCGCATCATCCAGGGCGCCGGTTTTGGCCTCATGGGTGTTATCGGCGTCACCGCGATCACGCCGTGGTTTCCCAAGGAGCGCCGCGGTCTGCCACTCGGCGTCTGGGGCGCGTGGGTTGCGACGGCAAACGCCGTCACGCCGATTATCGATGGTGCTGTGGCCGAAGCGACGGGCAACTTCATCAGCGTGTGGTGGATGCTCCTGGTGCTCGACATCATCGTGCTTGCCATGTTCCTCATCGTGTACCGTGATCCTTCCGATCCGTACGTCGACGAGGCCGAGAAGCGCGGAGAGGTGAAGTTCTCCTACAAGGAGCTCTTCAGCAACAAGGTCGTGTGGGTCTTGGCGTTCGTGTTCTTCATCGAGGAGGGCGCCTTCATCGCCAGCCAGGGGTTCCTGTCCTCCTACATCACGGCAAACCTCAACGCTCCGCTCATCGTGGGTACGGGTCTCGTGAGTGCGGGCGCGTTCTGGGGCATGTGCTTCAGCCCCATCGCCGGCAAGATTTCCGATGCCATCAAGTCACGTCGCAAGGTTCTTATCTTTTGCATGATCAGTGCCGTCATCTTCGGCGCCATGGTGTTTTCCGTGACTGACCTGTGGGTGTACATCATCGTCATCATCCTGAATGGCTTTACCGGTGGTGGCGTGGCGGCCATGCTGTGGGCGTCGTGCTCCGAGGTCGTGCCCTCGCATCTCATCTCCGGTGCCACGGCGGCCCTTGCTTGCTCGCAAAGCGTCGGCATGTTTTTGGGCTCCATGTTCATGGGCAATGTCATCTCGGCCGTTGGCTATGCCATGGCCGGGTGGATCGTGCTCGTGCCCTGCTTCGCGCTCGGCTTGCTTGCTGTCATCTTCGGCCTGCGTGGCAAGCTGAAGTAAGACAAAACTGCCCCGGCGACTTTTGTCTGGTTTTGGCGCCTCCGAATTGCCGGGGGCGCCATGCTTGTTAGCGGGAAAGTGATTCCGTCTGCTATCATGTCCTTGCTGTTTGGCTCGGTGGCGGTGGCGCGCCAAGATGCCGGGCCCTGACCAAAGGGGAACCGAACCTTGCGTTTTTAGTTGATGACCCATTTCGTTTCGTGGCCTGCCGCCTTTGGAGGCGATCGCGCCGCGTTGTCATCAAGCGAGGTTCCCATGCAGATAACCCTGAACGACGTCTCCTATTCATATCCCGGATCGACCCAGACCGTCCTCGACGGCGTGCGCGCCGTTTTTCCGGTGGGGTGGACGGGCATCATCGGCAACAACGGTTGTGGCAAGAGCACGCTCGCGCGTATTGCGACGGGCATGCTGGCGCCTGATGGCGGTACGGTATCTCCGCATGGCCTGGTCGTCGCGTATTGCGAGCAGGATGCGACCATTCCTCCCGACCGGCTCGAGGACTTCGCGTGCTCGTGGGAACAGGCGGCCGTGCGTCTGCGCGTCGATTTGGGCGTCGACGATGACTGGCCCTGGCGCTACGACACGCTTTCGAGCGGTCAGCAAAAGCGTTTGCAGGTTGCCGTGGCGCTTTGGGAAGACCCCGACGTGCTCGTCATGGACGAGCCGACCAACCACGTGGATGTCCTCACGCGCCACGCCGTTCTCAAAGCGTTTACAGGTTATCGTGGCGTCGGGCTGCTCATTTCCCACGATCGCGAGCTTCTGGACGCCCTTGCGAGGCAGTGTCTATGCTTCGAGGGCGGACGTATCGTGATGCGGCCAGGTGGCTATACGCAAGCGAGCGAGCAGGCCGCGTGCGATACGAAGGCTGCGCGGCGCCAGCGATGGGACGCCAAGCGCGAGGCAGCGCGTATCCAGGCCGAAGCCGCGCGGCGACGCAACGAGGCAAGCAGGTCGGACGCGAAGCGAAGCGCGCGCCATCTCGATGCGAAGGATCATGACGGCAAGGGGCGCATCAAGCTCGCGGTCTACACCGGCAAGGACGGCGTTGCCGGCAAGCTCTCCTCGCGCATGGACGCGCGTCTGGAGAAGGTACGGCAAACGCTCGAGGAAGCACACGTGGACAAGCAGTACGCGGGCGATATATGGATGGACGCGGAGGCAAGCCCGCGCAGGGTGCTTGTGCGCATGGAGGCATGCGAGCTGACGCAGGGAGAGCATTGTCTGCGCATACCGGACCTTGCGGTGGGTAACGCCGAGCACATCGGCATCGCGGGAGTCAACGGCAGCGGCAAGACCACATTGCTCACGGCGTTCATGCGAAAGGCGCCAGACGACCTGAGCACGCTCTTCATTCCACAGGAAATCGGAAGCGAGCTCGCCGCGCGCATAATGGCCAGCCTGCATGAAGCGTCACCCGGCGAGCGCGGTCGCGTCCTCTCCATCGTCGCGCAGCTCAACTCCGACCCCGACCGTATCCTGGATGGTGACGAGCTCAGCCCCGGTGAGTTGCGCAAGCTCATGCTTGCCCAGGGCATTTTGCGCCATCCCGTGCTGATAGCAATGGACGAACCGACCAACCATTTGGATGTCGGCTCCATCGAGGCCCTGGAGCGCGTACTTGTCGCTTATCCGGGGGCGCTCGTGCTCGTGAGTCACGACGAGCGTCTGCTCGAAAAGACAACGGACTTTCGCTGGTGTCTGGAGAGCGGCGATGGAAGTGCATACGTGCTGCGCACGGCGTAAATTCAGGCGAACGCGTGGAGCGCCCGTCCAGGTTTGAGCGTATCCTAGAAGAAAATGTAGGCTTGTTTCCCGAAATGATGGGGAGAAGATGATGGGATTTCTTCTGACGCGCAAAGCGACGATGGCCGACATGGATGCCGTCATGGACTTCTACTACAACATGATCGAGGAGATGCAGGGGACGGACTTTGACATCCTCTGGCAGCATGACAAGCATCCGAGTGATGCCCATTTGCGTGAGTCGGTGGAGCGAGGATACATGTTCATTGGCATCGCCGAGGATGGCAACATTGCCACGGCGCTTGTCGTCAATCATGACAGGGCACCCGGCTACGAGGCCGTGCCCTGGAAGGTGGATGCTCCCCTTGACGAGCTCGGCATCGTGCACTCGGTTGCCACGCGGCCGGCATATCATGGTCGCGGTTACGCCTCCATGCTTATGGAGTTTGCAATTGACGTGTCGCGCGGGGAGGGATTGCGCGCCTTGCAGCTCGACACCTTTGTCGACAACGTGCGCTCTCATGGGCTTTACGACAAGCTCGGCTTCGTCAATCACGGTGCACATCCGGTTTACTACGACGATTTGGGAACCGTCGACCTTGACATGTTCGAGTACGTGCTGTGATAGCGGCTGCGGTGTGAGGCCTCCATACGGAATAACGGACAGGCGGCATAATCAAAGGGCTGGCATCGAAACAATGCTCCGCTGATCTATCGCTTCTCTCGAGAGGCGGGCAAGACTCGTGTCTAACGCAAGATTGGGTTTTACGCGTCGTACGTGGCGAAGGCGCGCGAGGCGAGCCTGGTTGCAAGCACGCTGAGCGCGACGAAGAGCGCGATGCCCACGAATGGCACGATGAGCTGGACGCCAAGGTTTCCAAATCCCGGCGTACTGATGAGTGCGCAGACCTCGACTGGGATGAACGGGACCGCCTCGAACGCAACGCCAAACACGGTCACGGGGATGCAAGCCAGGAGAAACGGCACTCCGATCTTCGTCGGGTTCCTGAAATACAGCGCGAAGAAGACGAGATTGAAGATGCCGAAGGTCGCAAGCGTAAAACCCAGGAGCGCGACGTTGGCCGGCAAACCCACCATCGGCTGTGTTGCGGCGACTGCGTCAATGCCGAGAACGGAGCGCAAGCAGATGCACAGCGCCATGATCGCCGTCATCGCCAGCTCAACGATGACCATGACGAGCACGCGTGCCCGCACCATGTCGCGGCGTGATGCCGGTAGGGCAAACGAGTAGGAAAGGTCGCGCATCTCGCGAGCATTCTGGGCGTTGAAGAAAGCCACTAGGATGCCATAGAGGATGATGACCGCGTATGGCCAGCTCGGGATGAGCACAAGCGCCCCGAGCACGACGAGCATGTACGTGGCGGGATGCACCACCAGCCGGAACTCCTTTGTCAGAAGCGCATGCATTCAGGCCACCTCCTTGTGGGCGTGGGTCATGATGTCATCGAGGGTTGCCGCCATGCCGATGCCCGCCGAAGCAGGCACAAGCGCAGTATCGCCCGAGACGGAATGGCGGATGCCGATGACCTGCGTACCTGCGGCTTTGGCCTCGGCAAGCGGCGCCACGCGATACGAGTCCTTGAAGTCCGTCAGCGCACCCGAACCGATGATGCGTCCGTTTTCGATGTAGACGATATGATCGGCGCATTTGTCGAGATCGGACGTGATGTGCGTCGAGAACAGAATCCCCACCCCCTCGTCGCGTGCGAGCTGCAGGAAAACGTCGAGCACTTCCTCACGCGAAGCGGGATCCAATCCGCTCGTGGGTTCGTCGAGCACGAGCAACTTCGAGCGGTGCGATAACGCGAGGGCCACGGCAAACTTGACGCGCATGCCCTGCGACAGCTCCTTCACACGTTTGGCTTGATCGACGGAGAAAAGCCGGCAGTAGTTCTCGAAAGCACCCTGATCCCAGTTATCGTAGAAGCGACGGGTAACGGCGGCGATGGTGGACACGCGTTTGTTGCGGTAGAAGTCAGCACCACCCAGCTCGAAGCCGATGAGCCGTTTGGCCTGTTCCTCGTGACTCGCAAAGGGGCGTCCGAAGTACATGACGCTTCCCGCATCGGGATGCACGGAGCCTTCCAGGCACTTCAGCGTGGTGGATTTGCCTGCGCCATTGCGCCCGATGAAACCCGTGATCGAACCGGCACCAACCGCGAAGGACACGTCCTCGAGCGTGAACGCAGGGTAGCGTTTAGCAAGCCCCCTGACTTCTACCAGGGGCGCAGAATCTTGAGCCATGATTTGCCTTTCCGCGTGTGCCGCTAGTGTCTCTCGTTAATTGCCCGGCCAAAGGATTCCATCATCGCGAGCGCATCCTCGACTTTCTGCAGGGCGAGCCCTTGCGATTCGTCCCCGAGCACGAGTAGTTCGCTACCAGGCGCAAGGTCGAACACCTCGCGTGCGCGTTTGGGAATAACCACCTGCCCCCGCTCGCCCACACGCACCACACCGAAGATATGCTTGCCGCGCGGGGGAATGGGGTAGCCGCTTGCCACCTCATCGTGATTGGCCAAATCGTCGATGGACACGCCGAAAAGCCTCGCGAGGGCGCGAACGTTCTCGAGGTCCGGTGTGGCCTCCCCGGACTCCCATTTGGCAACCGTCTGCCGTGCCACCCCCAGACGGCTCGCAAGCGCCTCTTGGGTAAACCCCTCGTGTTCACGCAGCGAGCGAATGTTCTGAGAAATCATACGTTTCGCACCTCCGCGAAAGAGTGTACGACAGCAAATACGCGCAATCCACCAGCTTGAAGTGGAGATAATCGGGCGAATATGTCATGTCTGGGTGACATGCGCAATGTACGAAGCCCCACTCGTCGAGATTATCTTTTGTCAAAATATATCTGGAGAAGTCGTATTGACGACATCATCGGTGTTGACTGGTGCTAGCATGGAAGTTAGCAGGCGCAGACAAGCGCCGCATCATCGGAAAGAGGCGATTCGCTATGCAAGATGTATTCGATAGCGATGTAATCATGGAGATAAAAGACGAGGAGACCTGGGAGCAAAAGGTCGACAATGCCCCCGGTCGCGTCATGGTCGAGTTCTTCGTAACCTGGTGTCCCCACTGCCAGCGCGAAGCCCCGCTGCTTGACGAGATGGCACCTGCCATCAGGGAGCACGGTGTTGAGGTCTATCATGCGAATGCCGAAGTCATGTGGACCAAGGGTAATGTCTACGGCATCTCCGAGACCCCCTCGTTCATTCTCGTCGATAACGGAGAACTCATTGCCAAACACGAGGGCTTCCTCACAAAGGACGAAATCCTGGCATTTGCCGAGGGCAAGGTTGACGAGCTCACGCCAAGCGTGGAGCAATCACTCAGCAGCATCGCGTTCCAATAAGGCAGGCGAAGGCGCCCTGCCATTTACAAGCCAAGCAGCTCGACCGCGCGTTTGAGGTCGGCAACGATGGGGATTTGCTGCGGGCACACCTTCTCGCAGGCACCGCATTGCAGGCACTCGCTCGGCTTGCGCTTGTTCTTGCGCTCGCCACCGACGATCCACTCGTTCTTGTAGCTACCGAACATCGTGTGCGCATTGAGCGCAAGCAGTGCGCCCGAGATGCCGATGTTGGCCGGGCATGCCTTCGCGCAGTAATCGCATCCGGTGCAGGGGATGAGGTCGAACTTCGCGAACTCGTCCTGCGCACGCGCAATCACCGCCTCCTCCTCGACACCCATGCATTCGAAATCCTGCATGGTGCGGATGTTGGCTTCCATTTGCGCAAGGTCGCTCATGCCCGAAAGCACGACGGCCACATCGGGCTGACTGGCGGCAAAGCGTAAGGCCCACGACGCACATGAACTCGTCGGGTCGGCTTGCTCAAAAACATGGCGCACGGATTCGGGAGGGTTTGCCAGCAATCCGCCACGCAGCGGTTCCATGACCACGATGGGTTTGCCATGCTTGCGCGCGACCTCGAGGCATGCATGGCTCTGATGCACTGGGTTATCCCAGTCGAGATAGTTCACCTGGAGCTGCACGAACTCGACTTCGGGATGCTTGCTCAACACGGTGTCGAGCGCATCGGCGCTGTCGTGGATGGAAAGCCCGAGATGGCGAATGACGTCCTCCTCGCGCTTGCGTCGCGCGAACTCCCACATGTCGAAGCGGTCAAACGCCTCGGTGCGCACGCTTCCCAGGTTGTGCATGAGGTAGTAGTCGATGTAGTCGGCGCCTGTGCGCTCGAGCGAGGTCTCGAGCTGGGCGTACGCCTCCTGGGCGTTATTGCATTTGAACCAGGGGGCGGCTTTGGTGGCGAGCAGGAACGCATCGCGCGGATAGCGCTCGACCAGCGCCTTGCGCGTGGCCTCCTCGCTTCCCGGATAGGCCCAGGCCGTGTCGAAGTAGTTGAAGCCGGCATCGAGGAAGGCGTCGACCATGTCGCCGAATTGTGGGATGTCGATCTCGCCATCGATCTTCGGCAGGCGCATGAGGCCAAAGCCCAGCTTACCGTGGACGTCGTCAAAGCAGGTCATCAAAATACTCCTCAATCGAGATGAGCGGGGCAAGCAGAAGCGTGCCCACGTATGGATACGCTTGCGATTCCAGAAGCCCGGTCTTGGGCACGATCATCGTAACGGTCTCGTCGGCCGCGATGCATTCGCTGGCGGTTGCACCGGTTTGGGCACTGAGTCCGCTGGGGCAATCGGCTGCGACGATGCGCACGCCGTGCTTGCGATGCGCCTCGTTTGCCAGACGAATCCACGTTGCGTAGGGCTCGCGCACCTGATCGTGGGCAAAGCCGGTGCCAAGTATCGCGTCGACAATGACATCGGCGTTGTCGAGCAACCGTGCCAGTTCCGCATCTGACGGGGCGATAGCAAGGTCAAAGCTACCGGTAGATGCAGACTCGAGCGCAGCCGTGCGGGCTGGCTCCGCCGTTAGCTCTTCGGGGACGACCTTACTGACGAGCGTGACGTTGCGATCTGCCGCGGCAAGTGCACGCGCGGCCACCCACCCGTCGCCACCGTTGTTGCCCGAGCCCGCGAGGATGACAATCGTGGCGCCGGGCGCAGCGCGCGCTTCGACCGCGCGAGCAAGAGCGGTTCCCGCACGTGTCATGAGCTCCAAAAGCGATGTGCCGTCCCGTGCGATGCGCTGTTCGAGCGCGACGACATCTGCCACGTCGAGCACTGGGGCCTGCGCGATGTCGCCGTCCACGCACTGTACGTCGATGGTTCGTTGCATACGGGACCCTTCAAAATCGGATGCCGGACTTGCGTCATTATCCCACAGGACGGATTCCGCTAAGATGCAAGCAGTCAAGTTGCGGAGGCATCATGGACGCACATGAAATATACCTTGCCGGCGGGTGCTTCTGGGGCACCGAGGCGTATCTGAAGAAGCTCCCGGGGATTATTGATACCGAGGTCGGCTACGTAAATGCGAGCGTCGAGAATCCGAGCTACGAGGACGTATGCACGGGCACGACAAACGCGGCCGAAGCCGTGAAGGTTACGTATGACGCTGACGTAATCTCGCTGCCGTTGCTTTTGCAGGCCTACTTGCGCACCATCGACCCATTTTCACTTAACCGCCAGGGCAATGACGTGGGCACGCAGTATCGCACCGGAATCTACTGGACGGACCCGACGGATGCCCATGCGGCAGAATCATTGCTCATGGAGCTTGTGCGCAAAGCCGGAAAACAGCCACGTGTGGAAGCTGCACCGCTCGCAAACTTCTACCCTGCCGAGAACTATCATCAGGACTATCTTGGCAAAAACCCTTTTGGCTACTGCCATGTGAATCTCGCGGATGCCAACGCGTTTATCGCCGAGCACGCGGCGGATTTCGGGGCTTGAAAGAGGAGCAGCAATGTCATTTGTAGAAGTGTGCATATATCAGGTGAAACCACAGAAGGTCGAGGAATTTGAGACACTCATGTTGGAGGCAAAAGAGCTTCTCGAGCAACAGCCGGGCCTTTTGTCGCTGCGCTTCATCAAACGTGGATATCGTGTCGACATGGAGCAGATTCGCGATGGCCTGCCGCCCATCGAACTCACACGTGTCGTGAAGAGCGTGAAGTATGTGCTCGTCTGGGAGTTTGACTCGAAGGAAAACTACGGGCTAGCCCAGAAAGCCCTGTACAAAAGCTACTGGAAGCCCATTGAGCGCTGTCTCGTAATGCCCCATGACAAGTACCTCGGCGAGAGCTTGTTTTAGCAAGGAGAGCGGTCATGTCTAACGAAGTCCTGTTTCTGGAATACCCGAAGTGCTCCACCTGCAAGAAGGCCAAAAAATGGCTTGACGAGCATGGTGTGAGCTATACGACGCGCCACATCGTGGAGGACAACCCCAGCGCCGACGAGCTTCGCGCATGGCACGAGCGAAGCGGGCTCCCCCTCAAGCGCTTCTTCAACACGAGCGGCATGCTCTACCGTGAGATGGAGCTGTCGAAGAAGCTGCCCGACATGGACGAAGCCGCGCAATACGCCCTGTTGGCAAGCGATGGCATGCTCGTGAAGCGTCCCCTGCTGGTGACCGACGCGACGGCGATTCCTGGTTTCAAGGAAGAGGCCTGGATGCGAGCATTGGGTCTATAGCTCCAGCTTGCCGGTTTGTAGTCCAGACGGTTGGGGCAACTTAATCACGCGCGCAGCTGCTTCTCCATCATCTCGTATACGAGCTTCACGCCGTTGCCGACGTCGAGCACGCCGTGCCCCGTCTCTTGTAGCCCCGGTGCTCGTACAGCATCACGGCGGGAAGCGATGCGTCCAGTACGGCGGTTTCGTGTTCGCGAGCGATGCGCGCTTCCAGACAATCGAGGATATGCGAGCCGAAGCCCTGCCCCTGACATTCGGGAAGCACGTACACACTCGTGATGTGGTTTCCGTCAGCGCAGCCCACGCCGACAATCTTGCCCTCGTCCAGGAGCACGTCCCTGTTGCCGGACTCTACACCCTCTTGCACGTGCTCGCGACTGTGCAACTGGCAGAAAAAGTCGACGACTTCGGTTGGGTAATATTTGGGATACACCGCGCGGATCGTGGACTGCATGACGTGGTGAATCCCGTCGATATGCTCTGGACCAGCGGTAACGTATTCCATGTTGCTCCTTCTCGCATGAGAAGCCAGACAGATACTCTATGCGATTGTACGGCACGGGGAGACGTGCGTGCGTCAAAGACTTAAGATGGGGGACACCATCCAACCGTTCGGGGGAGCATGCCATGTCGAAAATCGTCGTGTCAGATTTCGATCTCGGGGATACCGCGCTCGAGAGGCAAATGGTCGAGGCTGCCGGCATTGAGTTCGCCGCATTCGGAAACGAGGATGACCGTGCCCCCGAGGCGCTCATCGAACACTTGCAGGATGCCGATGGCGCTATCACCTCATATGGTGACTATACCGCCGCGGTGTTCCAGGCGTTACCAAAACTCAAGGTCGTGAGCAAGACGGGCACGGGTGTCGACAACATCGACGTGGCTGCGGCAACCAAGAGCGGTACTGCGGTTTGCAATGTTCCCGGCTATGGTACGGAGGTCGTCTCCGATCACGCCATCGCGCTCGCGATGTGCGTGCTGCGTCGCATCAACGAGATGGATGCCGATATGCGGCAGGGCATGTGGGACTTTCACAAACGCCGCCCGCTCGGGCAGGTGCAGGGGCGCAGCTTCGGCATTGTCGGGTACGGGCATATCGGACGGGCGACGGCGCGCAAGGCCCGCGGACTTGGCTTCGACGTCATGGTTTGGGACCGCAAGGGCGTGCCGGGACGCTTCACGCCGGAGGACTTCCCGTACGTGAGCTTGGACGACCTGCTTGCACGGGCCGATATCGTGAGCTTTCACACGGCGCTGACGCCCGAGACGCATCATCTGCTTGATGCGGAGCGCATCGCCACCATGAAGTCCGACGCCATCGTCATCAACACCTCGCGTGGTGCCATCGTGGATACCGATGCGCTGGCCCAGGCGCTTGTCGCGGGCAAGCTCTGGGGTGCCGGTATCGACGTGTTCGAGGAGGAACCCGTTTCGATTGATGCACCCATTTGCAAGGCGCCGCATACGGTGCTTACGCCGCATGTCGCCTACTGGTCCGAGGAGACGGCCGTCCAGCTTCGCACGCGCTGCACGCAAAACGTCATCGACGTGGTGCTCGGCAAAAAGCCCGAAAGCTGCGTGAATGCCGAGGTGCTCGCGCACTAGCGGAGTGGCTTGTCGTGTCACAGCAGCGGCTTGAGGTACTTTCCCGTCACGCTTTCCGCACATGTGACGATGTGTTCGGGCGTGCCGGCGCAGACGATTTCGCCACCTGCCTCGCCGCCGCCCGGACCCATGTCGATTACGTAATCGGAGTTCGCGATGAGGTCGAGGTCGTGTTCGATGACAATGACCGTCGCGCCCTTGTCCACCAGCCTTTGCAAGACGCGTAGCAGCACCTCTACGTCTGCCGGATGCAGCCCGATGGTGGGCTCGTCGAAGACAAAGAGGGCATCTTGCTGCTTCTTGTGCATCTCACCGGCGAGCTTGAGGCGCTGGGCTTCGCCACCCGAGAGCGCAGGCGTCGACTCGCCGAGGGTGAGGTATCCCAGGCCCAGGTCGGAGAGCGTCTGCAACTTGGCCTTTGCCTTGGGGATGCTCGTGGATGCCATGCAAAGCAGCTCGTCCACCGTGAGCGCGAGGACGTCGGGCAGGGAAAGCTCCTCGGTCGGATTGTCGTCTGCGCCCGCTGGCTCTTCCGCTTCGTCGTGACATCCGTCGATATCCTCAAATGGCAGGCGTATGTCATAGGCGTCCTGGCCGTAGCGCGAGCCGTGACAGTCGGGACACATGATGTCGACATCGGGGAGGAACTGGACGTCGAGCGATATCTGGCCCGTGCCGTCGCAGGTAGGACAGCGCAAGCTCCCCGTGTTATACGAGAAGGCGTCGGTCTTGAGCTTGCGATTCTTGGCGGCAGGTGTCGCGGCGAATGCCCGGCGCAAATCGTCCATGGTGCCGGAATAGGTAGCCACCGTCGACCGAACGTTTGCTCCGATGGGCGTCGCGTCGATGAGATGGACGCGCTTGATGCCCGGCGCGTCGATGCTGCGCACATGTGCGGGCAGCTTTCTGCCGTCAAGCGCCGCTTGCAGTGCGGGGATGAGGCTCTCGAGGACGAGGGTGGTCTTTCCCGATCCCGAGACGCCGGTGATGGCTGTCATACGTCCCAGGGGAATCTTCACGGAAAGCGATTTCACGGTATGCAGGGGCAACGTCTCGAGCTTGATGGCGGCTTTCTCGAACATAACCTCGTCATTTGCACGTTCGCGCACATGTACGTGCTTTGCGCCCGAGAGGTAGGGCCCGATGCAGGAGGCCGGGTCGGACTCGATCTGTTTGACAGCGCCCTGGGCGATGACACGACCACCGTCTGAGCCCGATCCGGGGCCGATCTCCACGATGTAGTCGGTGGCCCTGAGCACGCTGAGGTCATGGTCCACCACGACAACCGAGTTGCCATCGCCCATGAGGTCGTCGATGACGCCGAGCAGTCCCTCAACGTTTGAGGGGTGCAGACCGATGGAGGGCTCGTCGAGCACGTAGAGCACACCGGTAGTGCGCGTGCGCACGGCGCGGGCCAACTGGACGCGCTGCAGCTCGCCGTTGGAAAGCGTAGAGCCGGCACGGTCCAGGCTCAAATAGCCGAGGCCGAGCTGCTGCAGGCGATGCATCGGCTCGTTCATCTCCACGACAATCGCCTTGGCCATGGGGCGCATTTCCCCGGGCAGCTTGTCCGGAAGCGTCGGGGCCCATTGTGCCAGCTCGTCGAGGGTCTGGGCCGTGGCTTGCGCCAGGTTCATATCGTCCAGGAGGCTCGAGCGTGCCTTGGCTGAGAGGCGGGTTCCATGGCAATCCGGGCAGGTTCCCTGCTTGAGGAAGCGCGCGACGCGGGCAAGTCCCTTTTCGTCCTTCACCTTGGCAAGGGCGTTCTTCACCGTGTTGACCGCGCTGTAGTACGTGAAGTCGAGCTCGGTGGCGTGGCTCTTGTTCTTGGGCACGTAGAGGATATGGCGCTTCTCCATGGGCCCGTGCAGCACGATTTCCTTCTCGTGATCGGTGAGGTCGCGATAGGGCACGTCGATGCGCACGCCCATTTCCTGGGCGACCTGCGGCATGAGCGACCACATGAGCTGGCGCCAGGGAGCGACCGCGCCCTCTTCGAGCGTGAGCGAGTCATCGGCGATGAGCGTCGACTCGTCGATTTCGCGCACGACGCCCGTGCCCCCGCAGGTGGGGCAGGCGCCCGCGCTGTTGAAGGCGAGGTCCTCGGCGCTCGGACCATAGAACGTCTCGTGGCAGATCGGGCATTCGAGCGGCTTTTCGGCAGCCACGTTGAGGCTGGGCGGCACGTGATGGCCGTTAGGACATTCGTGGCTGCCCAGGCGCGAGAACATGAGACGCAGATAGTTGAGCAGCTCGGTGGAGGTTCCGAAAGTGGAATGCACCCCGGGCGTGGAAGGGCGCTGGCGCAGCGCGATGGCAGCCGGCACGTGCAAGACCTCATCCACCTGTGCGCGTGTGGTCTGACTGATGCGGCGGCGCGTGTAGGTGGAAAGCGCCTCGAGATAGCGACGACTGCCCTCCGCGTACAGCACGCCCAGGGCAAGCGAGCTCTTTCCCGATCCGGATACGCCGGCGATGCCGACCATCTGGTGCAACGGGATGTCGACGTCGATGTCCTTCAGGTTGTGGACGCGCGCACCGCGCACCTCGATGGCGGCCGGCTCGCGAAAGACGATGTCACCGATGCTGCAGGAAGCGTCATTGTGTTTGTCTGGCATATCAGCTCTCCATCGGGAATGAGACACTTGCTCAGAGCAATTGTCTCATTCTAATATGTCGGTGACGCGAAGGAGGTGAGGCTGATGTCCAAGAAGAAACGCGCGAAGAAACACAACGTGCCAAAGACCGGTGCGGTGTGGCGGCAGACGTCCGAAGAGGCGACGCTCGCGAAGATGCCGCGATACGATGCGTTTGCCGGTGGCTATGGTCCCCATGGCAGCAAGAAGTACGATCGCGCAAAGGTAAAGCAGGACTGGCGACGCCAGATTGGACAAGAAGGAGCCTCTCGGGGCTCCTTTCCTTTATACGCGAAAAAGTTCGCAAAAGCGCTTGACCCTCTCGTCGCGTCAGGGCCCATGATGCCTCTCGAAGACACGTATGGAGCAATGGGTTAGGAAGGATCGCAATCATGACGATGACCATTGGCCAAATGGCAACGCAAGCCGGTATAAGCCCGCGGGCCTTGCGCTACTACGAGGAGCAAGGGCTCATCTCGCCCCACCGAAGCGATGGAGGCTACCGTGTGTACGACGAGGTGGACGCGAGGCGCCTCGCGCAGGTGCTAGCCCTGCGCTCGTGCCATCTGCCGCTGGCCACCATTCGCAGGCTCATGCAAGATGCCGGCACCGACCTTGCCAGCACGCTCCGTGCGCATCTTCACGCTCTCGAATCGCAGGGAGCGTCATTGGACGCGGCAATCGAAAGGACGAGAGCCGCACTGACAACCATCGAGAGGATGAAGGACATGAGCACGAAAGACAGCTTCGAGATGATGAAGGAGCAGGGGCTGCGCGATTTCGAAAACGAGTACGGCGAGGAGGCGCGCAGGCTTTACGGCGATGACGTCATCGAGGACGCCAACGCTCGCATGATGGCTCTCACCAAGGACGAGTGGGATGCCAAGGAGCTTCTGGAGGAGTCGATCAAGGTGCAATTGCGTCTTGCCATGGCTACGGGCGATCCCGTGGGTGATGAGGCCCAGGAGCTGGTGCGCATGCACAGGCGTTGGATTGGCATCCACTGGGGCAAGGCTCCCGAGCCCGACCAGTATCTGGGCTTGGCACAGGGCTACCTGGCCGATCCGCGCTTCGTGAGCTACTACGATTCGGTAGCCGGCGAAGGCGCCACCGAGTTTCTGGTGGAGGCAATACGCGCCTCGCAGGGGTAGCAAGGGATCAGGGGGCAGTGGGACAAATGACCTGTCCCCTTGTCCCACTTGCCCCGTCCCCCGATTGCAATTCGCTGGCGGCAGGCAGTACTATTGGCCAGAGATTTCCAGAGAGGGATTCATGGCAAACGATGTCGTCATTCTTGGGTTTGGCCCCGCCGCCGCCAGCGCCGTGGAAGCGCTGCGCTCGCAAGGATGCGACGCGAACGTGGACATCATCACCGCAGGTTCCGCCTTTTGCGAAAGCCCCGTCCTGACTTCGTATAACGCCGCTGGAATCGTAACCCGCGAGCAGGGAAGTATCTACGCCTCGGCGCTCGACGATGCCAATGTGCGCATCTTTCCAAACGAGGAGATCACATCCATAGATACGGAAAGCCAAACCGTCAAAGCCGCGAGCGGCCGCGAATGGCCCTATTCCGTTTGCCTGATAGCCACGGGCGCATCACCCGTGCTTTCGGGTGAAAGCCCGCTTTTCGAATGCAGCCCGCTTACGCTCAGGACCTTCGAAGATGCCGAGCGCCTGAGCACGGTGCTTGCCGCGCGTCCCCATGCCAGCATCCTCATCTCCGGGACCTCCATGGTCGCCCTCAAGGCGGCGGAGGCGTGCATCCGCAGGGGTGGGCGGCCAACCATTCTGGGTCGCAGCCCTCATATCCTCAAAGGGTCGGCGCATCCCCGTGCGGCTTCCAGGATGGAGGCCCTGCTCGAAGACCAGGGAATAGAGCTTCTGCTTGGCGAAACTGCCGAAAAAGCCCGCGTTCTCGAAGATGGCTCCACAAGCGTTTCCTTTTCCCACCAGGAAGAACCGAAAATTTTCGATGCGGTTCTCGTAGCCCATGGCATGAGCCCCAACATCGACTTCATCGAAAACGCCAACATACATGCCGATAGGGGAATCGTCGTCGATGCCTTCATGCGTACGAGCGTCCCTCATGTCTATGCGGCGGGAGATGTGGCAAAAGTACCCTGCTTGCTTGGAGGAAGCAAGGTGGCCGGGCTCTGGCTCGCGGCACGCCAGCAGGGCAAGGTGGCGGGCGTGAACATGGCAAAAGAGCTTTGTGGCGAGGGAAGGGCATGCATATCCGATGCCTCCGCTTTTGTCGGCGGCACGGAATACCACGGATTCCTTCCCGCGAACACCATCAAGGTCGGGGACGCACTGTTCGCTGCTGCGGGAATGATCCCGTCGGCCGAAGACCCATTCGCGATCGAGGAGATCGAGGCCGAGAACGAGTATCTGTTGAAGTCATATCTCGTCCAGCAAGATGGCCGGGCTTTGCTATGCGGTTTCAATCTCGTGGCAAAAGCCGGCATGGCCGGACTCTTTGGCAAGCTGACAGATTCGATTGGGCGCATGCAGGCAGAAATAGCCCATAACGCGCTTCAAGGCGCATTTACCGATGTTTGACGGTTTCATGAGCGAGACGGAGGAGAGATGAACGAGCGCGCACTGAGGGAAAAGGGCAAGGTCCCCGGTTCGGAGACGGGCATCGAAATCAGAAAGTCCATCTGCACGATTTGCGACCCGACCACGCAATGCGGGTTGGATCTGTTCGTGAAGGACGGCAAGATCATTCGAGTCGAGGGTTCGAAAGAGGCTCCGCATTCGCATGGAAGCCTGTGCTCGAAGGGTGCGGCCACGCGGCAATACGTCTATAGCCCCGACCGGTTGAAGACCCCGCTGCGACGTGTGGGCGAGCGCGGCGAGGGCAAGTTCGAGCCGATTAGCTGGGACGAGGCCCTGGACGAGATCGCCAAGAACCTCAACGCCGCAAAGGCGCAGTACGGTCCGGAGTCGGTCATCTTCTTCGCGGGTTACCCAAAGCACCACAGGGCGTTCTTGCAGCGCCTTGCCATGAGCTTTGGCTCGCCGAATTACTGCACCGAGTCGAGCACGTGCTCGACGGCCACCATCATGGCTCAGCAGCTCACCTATGGTGCACCTGCGGCCCCGGACAATGGCGCGTCGGCCTGCATGCTGATGTGGTCCACCAATCCGGCGGCCTCAAAGACACTCATATGCGAGGGGCTGTTCGATCGTTTGGACCAGGGGACGAAGCTGATAGTGGTCGATCCTCGGGTCACCCCCTTCGCGGCTCGCGCCGACATCCACCTGCAGCTGCGCCCGGGTACTGATGGTGCGTTGGCGCTTGCGATGGCCAACGTCATCATCGACGAGAATCTCTACGATGCTGATTTCGTTGCCAATTGGACGGTCGGTTTCGAGGAGTATGCCAAGCTCGCCGCCGAGATGACTCCGGAAAGGGCGCAGGATATCACGGGCGTTGACGCGAACCTGATCCGCGAGGCGGCCCGGATGTACGCGACAACGAAGCCCGCGAGCATCATGACCAGTGCGGCACCTGTGGTCCATCACACGAATGGCGTGCAGAACTACCGTGCGGTGTTCTGCCTCATCGGATTGACAGGCAATTTCGACATCCACGGCGGGAACCTCATGAACAGGCCCTCGTTGGTGCACATGCCAGGAGGCTTTCCCACGCGCGAAGGCGAGTTCACTCTGGCGTCCCGTCTGAAGGATTTGCCGGAAAGGGTCGGCTCCCGTCGTTTTCCGGTGTGGGACCGGTTGACCACGCAAGCGCAGGCGTGCGATATCCCAAGGCAGATCCTGACCGAGGACCCATACCCGCTCAAGGCCGCGTTTTGCATGGGCTTCAACCATAGGATGTTTCCTGATTCGCAAGGCTTCATCGACGCCTTCAGCAAACTCGACTTCATAGCGGTGGCAGATCCCTTCCTGACCGACAGTGCCAAGTACGCCGACATCGTCTTGCCGGCATGCACCTCGGTGGAGCGCAGCGAAGCGCGATGCTGGCCCATGGGCTATGTGATGCTCTCGCAGCCTGCGATCGAGCCGGTGGGGCAGTCCCGCTCCGATGTCGATATCATCGCGCAGCTGAGCAACGAGCTGGGTCTGGGCGATGACTTGCTCGAGTCGGGGTTCGACGCGTGCCTGGATTGGATGCTCGAGCCCAGCGCCCTGTCCGTTGCGGAGCTCAAGAAGCACCCGTCCGGTATGTTCGTCCCCGATTTCAAGAAGCCCGCCGAGAGGAAGTACGTCGACCAGGGATTCAAGACCCCGTCGGGCAAGTTCGAATTCGTCTCCGGCGTGCTCTCCGAAATGGACGGCGAGGGCTTCGAGGCGCTTCCCTCGTTCCGGGAGCCGGCTATAAGCCCCGTCTCGCAGCCAGAGATTGCTAAGGAATACCCGTTCGTCCTGTCCATCGGTGCCCGCAAGCCCATGTTCCAGCACAGCCGCACCTTCCGCATCCCCTGGATTCGCCAGTTCGCGCCGGAACCTGTCTGCGACATGAATCCGGTCGACGCCAAACGTGCCGGCATTGCCGAGGGCGAGGAAGTCGAACTCATGACGCCGGAGGGAAGCGTTTCGGTGAAGGCGCATCTGGACGACACGATTCGCGAAGGCGACGTGCACCTCTACCATGACTGGCCCGAGGCCAATGGAAACGATCTCATGTCGGGCGATTACCTCGATCCCATTTCGGGCTTCCCGGGATACAGGTCCCTGCTCTGCAAGGTGGTTCCCGTCCGCATGAGCGCCAATGCGAAGGAGGCATAGGCATGACTTCCAGAGAGAGCAAGAGCATCGTCTTCAAATCGGACCTTTGCATAGGGTGCTATTCGTGTGTCGTGTCGTGCATGGATCAAAACGACCTCGACGTCGCGAGGGATAACCTATCGTGGCGAATCGTCGAGAACGTTCCCGGAAGACTGGTGGGCAAGCATTCTGGCAGCGCCAGCGTCTCAATCGCCTGCATGCACTGCGAAGATGCGGTGTGCATAGCTGCATGTCCTGCAGGGGCGATAACGAGAGATGCCGCAACGGGGTCCGTGTTGGTGGACGATGGCCTGTGCATCGGTTGTCATGCCTGCGCGATGGCTTGCCCGTTTGGGGCTCCCCGTTTTGGGAGCAGCGGGAAAATGCAGAAATGCGACGGATGCTTTGCTAGGACGCAATTCGGGCTGGAGCCGGCGTGTGTCAGGAACTGCCCGACCCACGCGCTTGCCTACGAACCAGTCAACGTTTCGATGGACGAGAAAGCGGCCAGCGCAGCCCGAAGGCTCGTGTAGTCTCGGGCCCCGGAGCGGCGCGTTCACGACGGGGCTTTTCCGATGCAGTGGAAAATGGCGGGGCAAGTCCTGCGAGATTTCCACTCAGGTGGAAATCTCATTCATTGGCGATGCCATATTTCTCCACGGTCTGCGCGAGCTTCTTCTCGTAGCAGGAGTGCGCCGTGTACAGCACCGCGCACGGGTTGTTGCCGGCGAGGAAGTCCTTCGTGGCAAACGTCGTGACGGGTGCATCGGAGTACTTGCAGAAGAGGGCATCATGTCCCACGCATATGCCCATGAGGATGTTCAGGTCCGTCTTCGCTTCGTTGAGGAGAAGCGCCTGCATGATGGGATTGCAGACGACACCTCCTTCGCCGCCCCTTGCCGGGGGCTCGAGGTCGAGGTCGGCCCTCCGGTTGCTTTCGAGCTTGCAGCCAACCGTCTCGACGCGGAAGCCCGCCTGTTCGAGCAGCTTGGCCAGGATGCGCGTCTCGCGCAGCATGATGGTGCATGACGCGATGCCGATGTGGGTGGCGCCGATGAGGTTCGCGAACTTGATGGTATCCTGCGCGCGCGTGGAGTTCGCCGTCTCCTCGCTGACCATCGCGGCGGCTTGCATGATGACGTGGTTTTCGGGAAGCGCGTATAGACGTTGTGCCTCGTCATGTAGCGCAGATGAGACCGCGCTTTGCGCGCAAAACCTTGGTTCTTCGCGATCGGTGTATTCACATGCGGTGGTTCCGCAGCTCATGCAATTGAGCTTTGATTCCATGATTCCTCCCGATTGGGTTTCGCGGGTCGCAGATATGACGTCAATATCATACGACCCCGCTCGAAGGAACGGGGTCAGGGGTCATGATGGAGCGGGCGACGGGACTCGAACCCGCGGATATCAGCTTGGGAAGCTGGGGCCTTACCACTTGGCAGCTTGTCATTTATGAATTCCGTGTACAGATTGTACATGAAATTAAAGATTTTCGTGTACAACTTGTACGCGGAATTGAAACATGAAGTAAACTCAAGCAAGCTTAATTCAGGGAGGCTGATTTAATGGAGTATATGCGCCGCAAGCTTGAAACGGATATTGCACGCTGGGCCTCTTCTGCCCGCATGCAACCCCTTCTTATTCAGGGCGCGCGACGCGTAGGAAAGACGGTGCTCGCAGAGCGCATGGGCGAGGAGTGCTTCGTCAACGGTTTCGTGAAGCTTGATTTCCAAACGGACCTCTCGAGGGCTCAGGCGATTTTTGATTGGCCAACTGATGACGTGGACGGAATAGTCAGGCGCATCTCCGAGTACAAGGGCATGCCCATTGTTCCGGAAAAGACGCTTGTCATTCTCGACGAGGTCCAGTTGTGCGAGCAGGCGCTCAATGCCCTCAGGTTTTTCGAGGGAACTCATTGGCGTGTCCTGGCTACGGGGAGCCTGCTTGGAGTAACCACCAAACGGAGGAGTCTGCCCTTTCCTTCCGGGGTGCGCCAACTCGAACTTCATCCACTCGACTTCGAGGAATACCTTTGGGCCTTGGACGAAGGTGCCATGGCTCGCGATATACGGATGCACGCTGAAACGGGCGAACCATACGTTCGGCATGACCAAGCCCTTGACCTGTATCATAAATACCTGGTGCTCGGAGGAATGCCTCGAGTGCTTGATGCCTATCGCCATGAAGGCGGGTTTTCGGCGGCCGGTGAGGTGCAAGCTGAGATAGATGCCACCTACACGGCAGATATGACTGATCCCGAAAACGGCATAAGCGGCATTTCGGCAAAGCGAATTTGGGATAGTCTTCCCAAGCAGCTCCTTCGTGCGTCGACGAAAAAGTTCAAGTATTCCGAGGTAATACGCGGAGGGCGTCGAGAGCGTCTCCTAGAGCCCCTTGAATGGCTCGCCGCAGCTGGTGTGATTTCGATAAATGACTTGACGTGCGACGATCGTGCTCCGCTGGCTCCGTACAATGACGAGGACGGGAGCTACTTCAAGGTATATGTGGCCGATACGGGCATCATGTTCCATAAGTTCGGAATCGATCCGGTGGTGTTTCTTGACGATGGAAGGAGGGCAATCCTCGCTTCCGACTTCCGCGGAGCGCTAGCCGAAAACTACGTCATGCAGGCACTGCAGGCAAACGGACTGAGGACGTTCTATTGGATGCCAAACGATAAGGTGGGAAACGGAGAGGTGGATTTCGTCTTTCAGGATCGCATGGCGCAGGTCATTCCCGTCGAGGTTAAGTCGGCGCGAAATGTCAAGGCAAAGAGCCTGATGAAGCTTATGAGAGAGGGCAACGCACCCTATGCGATCAGGCTTTCGGAGGCAAATTTCGGAACAAATGCTATTGAAGGAACCGATGGCGAGATGCTATTGCGCGATCTCCCGCTATATGCGGCGTTTTGCGTTGGTCCAGAAGCGGCGGAGGAAACTTGTACGGGATGAGGACTGGAGATTTCCAGATGCCATCGGATGGATATGCGGGATGAAACACGAACGCCGTCTTCTTGACGGCGTTCGACCCTGCTCTCTGGAGCGGGCGACGGGAATCGAACCCGCGTGGTCAGCTTGGGAAGCTGGGGCCTTACCACTTGGCGACGCCCGCATGGGATGGGATTATACCGCTGTCTTCTCCTTATCCTGCGGTCATTTCAGGGAATCCCCATGAGTCGCGTCTTGAGCGGCGCGCCATGCGCATGCCAAATGGTGCTCCTAGGCTCGAACGCACCCCGGGCAACACCCAGATTGTAAATTTGACGCCCCATAATGATGGCGAACGCCGAGCGCTCCGCCTTGTGGACGGTAAACCTTCATGTATTCCTTCGGGCGCTGACGGAATAAACTGGTCCCAAATAGATTTGGAAACAATTTGGGAGTACGCTCTGGTAGCTCCTTCCGGGAGCATGCAAACATCGCAACGAAAGGAATGGCGCAATGAAGAAGCTCGAAGGCAAAGTCGCAATCGTCACGGGAGCGAGCTCGGGAGTTGGCCGCGGATTGGCGAAGGTGCTCGCGGAGAATGGCGCGAAGGTCTGCGCGTGCGCACGTAGGATGGAGAAGCTCGAGGACCTGCAGGCCGAGCTTGCTGCCGAGGGCGAGACGGTGCTCCCGGTTGCGTGCGACGTGACCGATCCCGACCAGATCAAGAACGTGGTCGCGCAATGCGTCAATGCTTTCGGTGGCGTGGACATCCTGGTCAATTGCGCCCAGGGGTCCATGGCGTACCGCGAGATCGAGGACATCGACATCGACTATGCCATGACGGCGTACAAGAGTGGCGCGCTCGCGACGCTGCTCTTCATGAAGGAGTGCCTGCCTTACCTCAAGAAGAGCGGGCATGGGCGCATCATCAACACCGCTTCGTCTGCCGGCTACGACGGCAATGCCGGTTTCGGCGCGTACGGAATGGCGAAGGAAGCCATCCGCGCCATCACGCGTACCGCCGCGCACGAGTGGGGCAAGCTGGGCATCACCGTCAACGTGTTCCTCCCCAACATCGCGACCGACTTCTTCCGCCAGTCGCAACCCGAGGCGCTGAAGAGCCTGGAGGCGAAGAGCCCGCTTGGCAGGATCGGCACCACGGAGGAGGACTGCGCCCCGCTCATCGTCTTCCTCGCCAGCGACGAGAGCGGCTACCTCACCGGGCAGTCATTCATGGTCGATGGCGGCATACACATGCACTCGTAGCGTGAACCTGCTGCCTGAGGCGGCTCGCTATTTATCTGGCCGGCGAGGACGGCTATCGTTTCTTGCCGGCCGTATGCGTTGCAGGCGCTAGCGTGAGTGCGGCATTCTTGCAGCAACGGAATGCGAAGCAGCGTATGAAACAAGCGAGAAGGGAATTCGATGGAGCAGGGCTCCAAGTCAGACGGCGAGCAACAATCCAAAGGCGGGGCACGCGAGGCGCTGCGCCAGGTCTTCAGCTACTACGGCGTCTCCCTGGCCCAGACCTTCATCGAGTTCGGCGTGTTCGCGCTGTTGCAGGCGCTGGGAGTGCTGTCCACGTTGGCCAACGCGCTCGCCGTCGGGGTGTCCGCCACGTTCAACTTCCTCATGAACCGCAACGTCACCTTCCGTGCGAGCAGCAACTTCGCCCGCAGCGTGGTGCTCTTCGTCTTGCTGTACCTGTGGAACTTCGCCTTCTCCTCGGCGATGATCGCGCTTCTGTCGCCGTTGTGCGGCATCGACCCCACGCTGGTGAAGCTGATCACCATGGCGCTCCAGGGCATCTGGGGCTTCTTCGCGTGCAAGTACCTCATCTTCCGCTAGATGCGCCTTGGCACGAAATGCGGGTTCTGGCACACGTGATGTACCAGAACTCGCAAAACTTGGCTTCATGTGGCAAATTTGCTTGCATTTGGCACATGCAACGTGCCATTACTCCGAAAACGTGACATGTCTTGAAGCGGTGCGCAAAATGCTTGGGACATCGGACCTGTCCATTTGTCCCAGACACGAAGTTAGGATGGGACACGAGGGAGCAAGTCGGGCCTTCATTTGAGACATGAGGGCATTATGTATACCCGAAAAATGAGACAGCATGGATAATCGGGTGCGGGGATTCCCGTTGGCACCTACAAGGGCTCCCGTTGGCACTCGCGAGGGTCACCGTTGGCACCCGTGGGGCTTTCCATCGGCGACCGCCGACATCCTCGTCGGTAAGTGAGGGAGCGGCATGCTGCAAGGCGTCGACAAGAGCAAAAGAGCCGTAATCGCGGTTTTCGGCCTATGCGCCGTCCTCGTCGTCGTATGCCTTCTCGCGTTGGGAGGCCTCCTCACTTGCGAGTGCGCGTCGAACGCCCTTCCGCGGCCCTTCTCCTCATCCGGAACATCGGGGCTTATGCTCGCGATGGGCCCCCTCATAACCCTCTGGGCGATAACGGTCAAAATGCGCTGCACGAGCCGGTTCGTGCGCAATTGCATGTTGGCAGTGGCGGTGTCGTTCGTCTGCTGGCTTCTCCTGGTACTCTTGAAATACGCATCGAGCGACGAGAACCAGATGCTCATCGCGTTTTGCTGGTACTACTTCTATCTGCCCATGATTATGGCGCCTGCAATGGCAACCATCTGCGCCCTCTACGAAAGCGCCGTTTCGCACCGGCTCTTCACGCTTCTTTCCTCCGTCATACTGGCCGTCAGCGCGATTCTGGTTCTCATGGTTTTCGCGAACGGGCTTCACCAGGCGGTCTTCATCTTCGACTATGCCGACGAGGACTGGGCGTCGAACTACACCTACGGTTTTGGCTACAAGGTTATCGTCGTCTGGATAGCGCTTCTCGTGCTGGGGTTCTTCGTCACGATTCTCCGGGCCTCGCGTGCCCGGCTTCGCGGTAGTCTCGCTCTCGTCTTCGTCACCACCGCCCTCATCGCCGCGTATGCCGTCCTCTACGTGCTGCGGGTCGAGGCCATCTTCAAGAGCAACTTCGCGCTGACCTACATCCTGTTCTTCGTCCTGCTGCTCGAGCTCTGCCTCGATTTCGGGATATTCCCCTCGTTTGCGCATCATCGCAATGCGTTCAGGCGCCTGCCCTATGACGTCAAGGTGCTGGACAGCTCCCTCGACGTCATCTACGAGACGGATTCGGCCGCTCCTCTGCCCGAAAGCGCGCGGCGCTTCATGGGGGAACTCCCCGAGGAGAGGGCGAGGAGAAGGGTCTTTACCGTTGCGGAAAGACCCGATGACGCCTTCATCGCATGGAGGATCAAGGGCGGAAGCGTGATCTTCAGGGAGAACAGGGCGGAAGTAAACGCAAGCACGCGCGCGATCATGATGGAACGCCGCGCGCTCGAACGAGGAAACAAGCTGTTGGCAAGCGAGCTGGAGCTGAGGAAGAAGGACGCCCTGCTCGAGAGCCAGATGGAGCTTGCCGAGGAGGTGCGCAAATCGCTCGAGGGCACGTTTGCCACCATCGAGTCGATCTTGGAGGAACTGAGCAATCCCCTGACGGGCGCAGACGAGCGGGAGAACCGCAAGAGCCTCCTGAAGCTTCGCTTCCTCGTCGCCTACAGCAAGCGCAAGGGCTCGCTTCTCCTGGCCGAGAGAAGCGATGAGGATTTCGACCGAGAGAAGGCGACTCTGGTCATCAACGAGCTCGCAAGCGATGCGCGGGGCGCGGGAATCGAGTGCGCTTCCTTCGTCAACGAACCCATCGTCGTGACGAACAGCACGCTCACCGCGCTTTACGATTGCCTCTACAACGTGGTGCTCATGGCCTGCGACCAGCTGAACCCGGTGCTGCTCATCTCGACGGGTCGCTGCGACGATGCCCATGCGGAGGTGAAGATCGCATTCGAGTGCGACGGCGATTTCGATTCCGGCTCGGTCCCGGATGCCAGCGCGGGACTGGCCACGCTTGCGGCGAAGCTTTGCGAGCCATTCGATCAGACGCGGACCAGGTGCGAGCTGTCGTGCCATTCCCGCGGATTCGCCCTGTCCATACGCATGGAGTCTCGCGAGGCGGAGGAGGTGGCCGAATGACGATCCTCGAGCACCTCCTGACCGAAAGCCAGACACTCTGCCTGCTCGCAATCTTCTTCCTGGTCTCCTGCGCGCAGATCATCAGCGCCGGGCTGCTGTTCAACAGACGCAGGGCCGACGGCATCGCCCTGAACCTCGCGTACGAGTTGCTCCTGTGCGCACATCTCTGGCTCATGGGGGCGTTGGCCAATTCCATCGGGCATGGCTGGTATCCCGTCACGCTCGGGCTCTGGGTGATCTGCCCTCCGCTGGAGCCGTTATTCTGGCTTGACCTGCCAATCGCCGTCTTCGGGACCGTCATCTGCATCGGGCGGAAAAAGCCCGTGATGCTCCTCGAGATTGCCTTCGTGATGGCGGCGACTCCGCCGGTCATGGATCTTCTCGGAGAATACATGGGCATCTACCTCATCCTCGACGCCGCATTCTTCGTCTTTCGCACCGGCTCTGCCATCGCGTACAGGGTGCTCACCGCCGAGCGCTTCCTTCCGCGAAGCGCGCCCATAGACGCCATGCAGGGAATGCCCGAGGGAATCGCCTTTATCCGACGCGGCTGCCGTGTCAGGTTCGCGAACGATGCCATGAGAAGGATGCTCGCCGCCATCGACGTGAGCGTCGACCTCTCCACCGTGGACGAGATAATCGGGAAGATCGAGGCGGCACCCGGGGAGTGGCTGTGGCGGCAATCGCGGCAAGGCGAGCCGTCCCTCGCCGGGGGAGCGAAGAGGGTGGTCGAGACTCCTGCCGGCAGCTTCTACCAGTTTGCGATGAGCGTCGATGCGGCAAAGGCCGAGACGATACTGCTCGGGCTAGACGTCACTGACGAGCGCATGATACAGGCGGAGGAACGGGCGCTCCAGGCGCAACTCGAAAGCGAGCGGGTGGCCCTCGGCAAGCTCATGGACCGCATCGAGGGCATTGCGGCGAAGGACGCCCTCGTCAAGATGCGCTCGAAGATTCATGATGTCATCGGGCAGCGGCTGTCGATTCTCCATCGCCTGCTGGAAGAGGACCCGAGCCGCGAGAGAATCGCGATGATGATCTCGACGGTTCGCGACATGATGGAGGACGTCAACGGCGATGTGGATGCGAGTGCCCAGGCAAAGCTTGACGCAATAGTCGAGTCGTTCGGCTTCGCGGGAATCGAAATCGAGGTCGATGGGGTCCTTCCGAACGCGAAGAGGGAGGGAGACGTGCTGGTCGGGATAATCAGGGAGGCCAGCACCAACGCCGTTTTGCATTCGCAAGCCAACAGGGTTTACGTGACGATTGGGCAGGAGGAGGGCATCCTCGTCATGGACGTGGAAAGCGACGGGGAGCCCCTTGGACATGAGAACGAAGAGGGGACGGGCATTGCGGGAATGCGCCGTGCGCTGGCCGAGGTCGAAGGCCGGCTGAGCATAACGAAGAGACCCAGTTACAAGCTCCGCGTCGAGATGAGGATGCCGGCAGGCGAAGATGCCCGGCATGCTCGCGAAGGGAGGCAACGATGAGGCTGCTTATCGTGGAAGACGAGGTCATTCTGAGAGATTCCCTGGCGAAGTCTCTCGGCAAGGAACGCGACGTGGAGGCGGTGTTCACGCTTGCCGATGCCTTCGATGTCGTGGACGTGGTCGCGGCCAAGGACATCGACATCATACTCATGGACGTATGCACCGAAAACGACTCGAGCGGGCTCGTTGCCGCCCAGAAGGTCAAGGAAGCGTACCCGGACGTGCGCATAGTGATCATGACCGGCATGCCCGAGGTCTCCTTCGTCAAGCAGGCCCGGGAGGTCGGAGCGGAGAGCTTCATCTACAAGAACGTGAGCCTTTCGTACCTGGCCAGCGTGTTGCGCTCCACGTTGGACGGGTACTCGACCTATCCGAACAAGAGCCAGGCTCCCTACGCGAGCGTCCCCGAATTCGAGGAGGGCGAGCTTGCGATCATACGCCTCGTCTGCGAGGGAAAGCAGCGCAGCGAGATAGCCAGAGAGCTTCATCTGAGCGATGGCACGGTCAAGAGGCGCATTACCGAAATCCTTGCGAAGACCGGGTACGATAGCATCCTGAAGCTTGCGATTCACATGGTCACGAAGGGCTACATCGCGCCAAACATGAAGTAGGGGCGCGGAATGCGGACTGTCGAAGGCGTGTGGTGTTGCTAGGACAAGGCGGGACGGCTCCGGAGTCGCCATAAGCATGGGGCGGCGATCCGCGTGAAACGGGACAGCATGGGCGCAAGACCCGGCGAAATTGAGACGCACGTGCATTTTGCGCGGAGCGCGTGCGCGCTAGTCTTTGGCGAGAACGGCTCTCCGATGAGGAGGAAAAGATGAACGAAAGCGCGAGAGAGCAATACGAAGTCAGAATCAACACGCTCAAACCCTATCTCGATCAAAACGAGGACCCCGAGCTGGCTAGGCGGGCGAGCGCCCTGCTTGAGGGCATGAGAGAGATTGCGGAGCAGAGCGCGGACGCACTCGCCTTCGAGGAGGCGCTTTGCGCAAGTCCGCTGAATACGGAATACGGGATTGTCTACGGCGAGCTCCTGGCCAAGAATGGAAGCCCGTCTGCCAGGGAGGTTGCCGCGGCCACGGTGCAGGGCATCCCGAAGCACGGGAAGACGCTCGCGCGCAGCGCGGGAGAGTCGCTCGTCGACACGGTTTCCACCTTTGCCCGGGTCGAGTCAACGCAGGCTTACATCGATGCCACGCAAGATGATTACAGGGCCGCAAAGAGCGCGATGCGGGATATCCCGGGCGTGGGAGAGCTCGAGCAAGTCTCGAATATCCTGACGGGGCTCAAAGGGCTCTTCGGCAAGAAGAAATAGGGCGCCGAGCGTGGGACAAATGGACAGGTCCCGTGTCCTCAGTCCCACCAACGCAAAGGCCACTTGTCCCAACAGGGGTGCTCGATATGGGACATGAGGGCATTCCGAGCGCGGGGGATGGATGACAAACTTTCCCTGATGACATTGGGCGACCGCCCGAGAATCAACGAAGGAGGATGTTGACATGAAAAAAGGCATCATTTTTGCCGTGGTCGCGTGTGCGATGGCGCTTTGCTTCGCGCTGATTGGCTGTGGCGGTAACACTGCGGATTACGACAAGAACTTCATCGGCAAGTGGGAGGTCGAGTCGATGACCTCCGATGGCGAGGAGCTGGATGCCGATACCATGGACTTCATGCGTGCTCTCGGCATGAACGTCGTCTTCGATTTGAAGGAAGGCGGTAACGGCAACCTCGACCTCATGGGCGAGCAGCTCGACTTCACGTGGAAGGCCAAAGACGCGAGCACCGTCACGATTACCGCAGAAGGTGACTCGGCAGATTTCAAGCTTCAAGACAGCAAGCTTGTCGGAGAGTTCGAAGACGCGTCGATGACCCTCGTGAAGAACGATGACGCCAAGGGCTCGACCAGCAGCGAATAGCGCGGGACTCGGAAAGAAGGGGAATTGCCATGAAGAGAAGGACTCTTGTCATCTTACTGGCATGCTGTCTGGCGCTGTGTGCATCAGTGGCGCTCGTAGCGTGCGGTGGAGGCGGGTCGCAGGCAAAGGACAGCCGGACGGATTGCATCTGGTTCAAGGCTGACATACCCGAAGGCGCCGAGGTCAGCTCCTATGGCGGCACGGCGAATGTCGCGACGATCAAGTTCGAGAACGATGCCGACGACTGGACTATCCAGATGGACAGGGATAAAAAGCCTCTTGACGAGGCAGCAGCCTATCGTCCGACCCAGTATCCCGATCGCTACACTGCTGGAGAAGATATTACTGTCGGTGGCCGCACCTGGAAGGTCGTGAACTTCGAATGGAACGGCAAGCCGAGCGTGATGCTTTATAGCGATTTGGGCGGAGATGAGATCAAGACCGCCCACATAGATGCATTCGAACTTACCCCAGATAGCGAAGTCCTGAAGTCCTTCCTCGAGAGCCTCGAGTATGCAGACAACATTGACGATGCGTATAACGAGGCCGTCTCGGTGAAGATTGCCGATTTCAGGTCCGAGAAGGGCCTTAAGTAACCGCTCTTGATGTGATGGTCCTGCAGGTACTTAGCTTGCAGGGCCATAGGGGCGCAGCTCTTGGCGCATCTTCCTGAATCTGCTTCTCGAAGTCACTATCTAAATAGCTCGTCATGCGTGCCAGTACGCTCGAAGAATGCGACTGTATCGCTCGACGACCAAATCACAAGCCAGTCTCCGATATTTACCACGTGGCATTCATGCCCGCCCCTCCATTCCCCATGAAGGACGTGCATGTTATGTCGTCTACGGAGTTCGTCACGTGCTTCTTCCGTATTGGCTGCAATCAGTTTGATCACCTCATGCAGGTCTTGCATGGGAAGATGCTTTTTCTTGCATCTCTTATAGTCAGTCGCGCTTGAATTGAGCGCCGTATTCTACTTCGAGCACGCTATTCCTCAAGCGAGGAAATCATCTCGTCTGCGGTGGCAAATCTGGCGGGTTTCCCAGACGCAAAAAACCTGTCCGCTTCCTCGATGGCCTTGAGAGATTCGGCGTTCGGCTCGGGCATGGAAAAGTCGAGGGGAATGCGGCGCTCTCGTATCATCTGCTTATAGAATGCTCGCGTTACGGATGAGAGGTCAAATCCGAAGTAGTCTGCTATTTCGGCGGCCTGTTCTTTCTCTGCGCTGTCGATTCGAATCGTTACAGTAGATGCTGTCATGATTACTCCTAACAATGTAACATGCTGTAAGTATAATGTGTTACATATGAAGAGTAAAGCAACGGAACGTAATCAGTCTTGCGAAGCTCTCCAGGCTCCTCGCCATCTAACGAGTCGAGTGATTCAATAAGGCCGGCGTGAGGGAAACGGATACACTAGGATTACGCCCATTTATTCCTTCAAACGCTGTGACGGAATAAATGAATCTTCATTGGCTGCCCTGCGACAGGAGAAGGCCGCCGATGGTCATCACGAGGCCCGCAACGATCAGAGCGTTGAGTGGCTCGCCAAGAAGCAGTATCGACGCCGTCGTGGTGATGGCGGGGACGAGGTAGATGTAAGTAGCCGAGATGGCGGCTCCAAGATGCTTCGCGGACACGCCCCAGGTGACGAAGCATGCCGCCGAGGCAATACGCTTGACCAAGACCGAATAGACCGCCCAGACAATCGCGGCAAGAAGAGGCAGAAGGTATCCTAGAAGCGAGGACTGATCGGAAGCAATCGTGACGCTTCCCGTGCTGGATCCGAGCCCAACCATCACCAGGCCGCCCATGGCAAGTGCGAACCCCACAAAGAAGCGGACATTCATCGCGCTTCGATCACCGAGTATCGCGGAGAGAATCGCCGTGAACAGAGGAGATGCCGCGACAATGACACCAACGGCCGTAGCCGTGGAGAATACGAGTGCGATGTTCTCCGGGAGGTAGTAGGCGGCAATGCCCGTTGCGCCTGCCGCATCTTCTCGAATCTGTCAATTTCAGCGCGCGTCCATCCAACATCATTTACAATTGAATACGAATGAGTGATTTCGAGGCGGCCTGCACCGCCGGCCTACGACCAGAACGGCAGAGCTCTATGGAGAAGAAGATGAATCCGCGAACACAACGCGCGCGCGAGGCAATCATGGACGCAACGCGAAAGCTCGTGTCCGAACGGTCCGTCGCTGACATCTCCCTCACCGAGATTGCCGAGGCAGCCGGCGTGAGCAGGCCCACCATCTACAACCAGTTCAAGGACACGCCATCGCTCGTCGCCGCAACATCCGAGCAGATGATGCGCAGACTGTTCAAGGAAATCAACGAGCAACTCTCCCATGATGACAACGAAGAGTACCTCCACAAAATGATGGAGCTGTTCGTGGAGGGTGTCTACGAGCAGCGCCTCTTTGCGAGGAACGCCATGTGGGGACCGAGCGCGACAGAAATCACGGCTGCCGTCGTCAAGCTGTTGAGCGCCAACATGCGCGCAGGCTATGTTGGCCAGAGGCTTGCGGTCAGGGCCCCCGAGCAGCTGGACGATTGCCTGGATGCCATCTCGGGCGGAGCCATCTGGATGCTATCGAAGTGGCTGACGACGGATTTTAAGGGCGAAAACACACCCGCGCGCATGGCCGACCGCTTCACGGATACGCTCCTTGCCCTTTCGCTGCGTAAAACCGATTAGCCTGCACGCGAACAGGCGTCCCCGTATATGACGAAGGCGCCGCACGGATGCGACGCCTTCGTTCGATAGACTTTCCCGAAGACCTGCTATGACGCAGCGGGTTCCAATCCCAGCTCGACGAGCAGCGCCTTCTCCTTCTCGTCGGCGATGCGGTCGATTTCATCCTTGCGTGCAGGTGTCCAGCTGTGTTTCGCGTTGTTCTCCTGGATGGGCGGCACGTAGTCCTTGCCAGGTGCGGGCGGCCAGTTCGGGTCGTCCGTAAACGGAGCACGCTTTGCCTCCACGCGCGGGCACTCGCGTGACCAGCGGAGCTCGGGGTAGGCGATGATGTCGTGAAGACGCTCGTCATATTTCCAGCAACGCCCCATCATGCCAGCCTGTAGACGAAGCGGGATTGACTTGCGACGCTTGTGAACTGCGGCAAGTTCCAGGTTGCGGAACATGCGACGTCCCATCATCGCGCCGCCATAGCCGATGATGAAGGTTTCCTGCCACCAGTTGATTGGATTGTGGGGACCGTAGGCAGTATCCCAGCCGTTTATGATGCGGCAGCGCTTTCCGCCGTCCAGCGGAAACAGCGCGATGGTCCAGTACCATTTGACGTACTTCTTGCCGGGCGTCTGCATGTACGCAGCTCCGGGCGTGCGCACTGGATCGGTCGTATCGCAAAACCACACGATGTACTTGTTCGGCACCACGTCCGCGACCTCAGCCCCAAAGCCGCCATAGCTCCATGCCCAGAAGTCACCGGGGGCGACGGAGTCGGGTTGCTGCCACATCTCCTCGAGCGAATAGGAGTTGTCCACGTTCATGCCGAACAGGCGCTCGCAGTTTGACCAGGCATACATGCCGCCCTTCGTGGGGTCAAGCTGATAAACGTGCTTCCAGACCTCCTCGAGCGGCGCGTCTAGGTCGCGCGCCTGGCGAATGCGAACCATCTTGCGTCCCTCGGGGTCGCTGATTAGGTCCTCGCCGGGCAGCGTCATCTTCATCTCCTCGGGCGTTGCCCAGACACCACGCGAATAGAAGTTGAAGATGAGGTTCATTCCCGCGCTGAAACAAAGGAGGCAGTCCAGCAGAATTACCAAGACCGCCACGACCACTTTAGGGGCACCCGTGAGCGGCGTTCCCCAGATGCACCACCAGAAGAGCCAGACTGCTCCGGCTATGACCAGCAGCGACAAGAGCACTTGTCCCCATTTCGGCTGGAAATGGATGTCGCCTTTCCCTACTTTCTTCGACATCGCACGCTTCCTTAGTAGATTTACAAATGTAACTCTTTTACTATTGTAAATATACAAATCACGCGATGTCAACAGTTTACTTACGTTTGTAAATGTTTTTGAATAGCAAGGGAGGTGTAGCATCGTGGGACGCAGGACCATTTGTCCTACGCGTTATGCAAGGGGGGGGTCTCGAAAGAGACCCCCCCAATGACGTAGCAATTCTGCTCGTTTGCTATTTCGTATGCGTGCTTCTACGCCAACTGCTCGCCGGCCGTGGGGCCTGCGGCCATCTGGTACACCGCGTCCACGTGGATGAAGCAGCCGCCCTTCGCCTTGATGGGTAGCCCCATGGAGGCGAACTTCGCGTCCACCATCTCCTTTTGGACGGCGAACTCGTCGCCCTCGTTGACGTAGCGCGCCGTGCCGTGGATCTGGAACGCATCATGGCCGGTCCAGAACGCGATGGCGACCTTCTGGTTCTCCTTCAGGTTGGCCAGCGTCTTCTTGAAGAACTGGTCGGAGATGTAGACCGTCTCCTCGTCGATGACGGTCTTCATGCCGATGGCGGCTCCGTTGGGTGCCCCGTCGGCAGATGCCGTGCACAGAACCATGTTCTCGGCGGTTTCGAACAGTTCCCTCACGTCTTGGGTCATGGCTGCCATGGTGGCCTCCTTTCTCGCAAGCTTTCGTTGCGAATAGTATACGCCCTCGGCTATCATGTCCCTCCTTGTTTCGTAGCGCGGCAGAGGGGATTCCCATGAACGAGGAAATCGATATCGAAAGCTGGACTGATAGCCTCGTCGGCAAGGCGCTCGACGTTTTTGGTCCCCGCCTGAAGCTCGTCGGTATCCAGGGCAGCCGTGCCCGAGGGGAGGCCCGGTCCGACAGTGACATCGACGTCGTGCTGATCGTGGAGGGGTTGGATGACGATGACCTCGCGGCCTATCGCGCCTTGCTGGCTACCATGCCCCACGGCGATCTTGCCTGCGGGTTCACGGGGTCGCCGGAGCTGCTCGCCGCATGGCCGCGCCACGACGTATTCAATTTGGTCCAAGATACGCGCGCCGTGTTCGGCTCCTTCGACTTCATGGATACGGAATTCACCGCCGATGATGCGATGCTATCTGCCAAGGTAGGGGCTTCGGAAATCTACCATGCGATGAGCCATGAGCTCGTCTTCGCCGAAGGCTCGCTCGACGCCATCGTTGCCGTCTGCGTAAAATCGGCCTTCTTCGTCATGCGTGCATTGCACTATGCCAAGACCGGCGAGTATCCGCCGAGCCGCGCTGCCATGAGAGAGCTCGCAACGGAGCAAGAGGCGATGTTCCTTGATGCCTACGACAACCCCGATGCCTTCGGAACCGAGGAACTTGCCCACGCGCTTCTCGCCTGGTCGAGCTCTATCGTAAGTCTATAGCGACTCTTTCCCCTCACGAGAGGGGAATCATGTCGAGGCGCAGGGTCTGCTCGACGACCTTCATCAGGTTCTCGTCGCTGATATCGGGCTTGACCTTCACGAGTCCAACGAGGCCAAAGATCGCGACGCAGAACATCTCGTAGACGAGCTCGATCTCTATCTGGTGGTATGCGGCGTATTCGGTGGCAACGTGATCGTAGAGGAATTCCGCCGTCTCCCGGGTCGCCCTCACGTCAAACGCGTCACGCACGCCGAGCTCCTCGAGCACGCGGATCATCGGACGTGGGGTACCTTCGGCATCGTAGAGCGCATAGCGAAAGATGCGCACGCACTTCCTGAGCGAGCCCCGGGTGTCTCCAAAGACGCGCTCCTCGTTCCATGCGATGACGCTTTCCACCAGGTCCTCGACGTAATCGTCGATGACCGCCTCGATGACGCCGTTCTTGTTCCCAAAGTGGTAGTAGACGAGCTCGCGGGTCACGTTTGCTTCCCGGGCGATGGCCGTGACCGTGGTCGCCCGTACGCTGTCGCGCTCGAAGAGCTTGCGGGCGGCCGTGGCGATGTTGCCGCGCGTCCCCGTAAGCCGGCGCGTTTCGGCTAGGCTTTTCCTGTGACGTCGCACGTGCGAAGCGGCTTCTGAAGGCGTGCGCCCTCCGTATTCGAGGATTGCCATCGAGTCCCCCCGGTCAAAAACGCTAGTCGCGACATTGTCTTTCACAAACAGCGCTGATATGTGAAATCTTATTATACTCGCCCATGATACACTGCGGCTGATTTCCCGCATTTAGCTGGGAAAACACCGAGGTGAGGAGGCACGCCATGACGGTTCCTGTTTGGGTCACTCCAATTTCGATGGTGATATACACCATACTCCTAATGTTGTTCACGGAGTTCATGCGTCGCCACTACCGCACCTCCATGTGGTTTTGGGTGGTCTCGCTTGCCACCATCCCGTTCTGGATCATGAACATACCGGCCGATGACTGGTTCCGTTGGGCCAAGAACCTGTCGGTCATACTGCCGCTCATCTATGCCGGAATCGGACGCATCGCCGCCGTGCAGCAAAAGGACACCCCGTTTTGGCGTCTCATGCGCCAGCGCTGGGTGCGCTGGGTGCTCTACGGCATCGTGTTCTGCAACATCGCCGAGGCGACCTTGCGCGATGTCGAGATGGGCAATTACATGAACGCCCTGGCCGGGTTCATCCTGTGCGTTACGATGCCCTTCGGTGACAAGTACTGGAAGTACGATACCGCGCACTACGGCGAGATCATCGCCTACACGGTGCCCATGTGGAACTTCCTCTACACCACGTGGAACGCATGCTTCGTCTATGCCGAGGGCCACGCGTTCTTTGCCAGCACCTGCTGCATCCTGGCCGCAGCCGAGCTCTATCCCATCATCAAGCGGCAGCCGGAGCTCTATATCACCGGCCGAATCTACACCCTGGGCATACACCTGCTGCTGCGCAGCTGCTTCCCGTTGCTATTCCCCACCATCATGAACAGCGCGGCCTGGTTCAACCCCGACGTGATGTACTGGTGGGGCATGATCAACGGCATCATCGGCATCCCGTTCGTCTTCTGGTACTGCTACCAGCTGAGCAGTGGAAAGGCCGATGTCACCTTCCGCCGGCGCAAGGCCCGGGAGGAATACCTCATTGGCCGAGAGGAAGGACTGATAGACGAGTACGGAGACCCGGTGAGTACCGAGGCTGCCATCGTCGTGGACGAGCAGGTGGGCGACAAGCCCGAAGTCTCCAAGTAGGCATCGAGGGAAGGGGAACCACCATGGGGATTCTGTATCAAGCCGCCGATCCCATCTACTGGGCCATCTGGCTGTTCGTCCTGTTTGCGCTCATGGCCTTCAACGAGCTGGGACGCGTGAAGCTGTGGGCCGGCCTGGCGCTTTTCGCCATCGTTCCCATCGCGCTGACCATCTTCGTCTGGCCCGAGACCGCAGCGCCCGGTAACGAGTACGGAACCGGCACCTGGTTTAACTGGGTGAAGACCTATTCGGCCCTTGCGGGCTGCCTTGGCTTCATCGCCTTGCGCTTCGTCAAGTGGAACGGCAAGGACGGCAAGGTTCATTATCTCTACGAGAAGAAATGGGCGTTGTGCTTCCCACCGCTCATCCTCGCCATCAACATCGCCGAGGCCGTCATCCGCGACTTCCAGGTGTTTGGCTTTGCCCTGTGGAGCGGTGGCGTCGTGGAGAACCTCTGGACCATATCGGGCCCGTGGAACATCATGAACGGCATTGCGGGCATCTTGAACATCGTCACGATTTGCGGCTGGTTCGGGATCTTCATCTCGAAGGACTCCTCCAAGGACATGATCTGGCCCGACATGATCTGGCCCTGGATCATCGCGTATGACCTGTGGAACTTCGCCTACACCTACAACTGCATCTCGGACCATTCGGCCTACTGCGGTCTGGCCCTCCTGTTGGCATGCACCATCCCCACCTTCTTCATCAAGCGGGGCGCGTGGTTGCAGCATCGGGCCCAGACGCTTGCGCTGTGGATCATGTTCGTCATGACGGTTCCGCAGTTTGCCGACGTGCTGGCGCCCATTCCCACCACGCACAATCCCACCGCATTCTTCGTGGTGAGCCTCATCGCGCTGGCGGCAAATGTCGCCGTGGCCGTCTACCAGCTCTATCGCATTCGCAAGCTCAAGCTCAACCCGCTCAAGGACGAGATCTACAAGGGCACCAAACCCTACGAGCGTGTCGTCGAGGAGAATCGCTAGGCACCCGCCATACGGCACGGCTATTTGCGTGATGCCTTGTAGTCCGTACCCCATTTCTCCATGGCGTCAAGGACGGGTTGCAGGGATTGGCCCAAGGGCGTGAGGGAGTACTCGACGCGCGGGGGCACCTCCGCGTACACCTTGCGGCTGACAAGCCCCGCATCCTCCATGGTGCGCAGGTTTGACGTGAGCACCTTCTGCGAGATCTTGCCGATGGAACGCTGCAGCTCCTTGAAGCGCAACGTTCCGTTCGCGAGCAGGTCACGCAGTATGAGCACCTGCCATTTGTTGCCTATGAGCTGGAGCGTCGTCTCCACGGGGCATGCGGGCATTCCCGATGACTACGAGCCCCAGCTCCATGTCGTACTGGGACACCCCGAGAGCACGGAGAGCGATGGCAGGCTCCTGTACCCGAACAGGGTCGCCTGGATTTGAGAGGCGGTAATGGACATGTTCGACCAGGATGACCAGATTGGGTGGCTGAAGGCGGCCATTCTGGATTGCGATAGCATTATCGTGGGTGCGGGAGCGGGGCTTTCGACCGCCGCGGGACTCACTTACACCGGTGGGCGCTTCGAGCGTTATTTCGGCGACTTTGCCGCGCGTTATCGCTTCCGCGACATGTACTCCGGCGGGTTCTATCCCTACCCGACGCCGGAGGAGCATTGGGCGTACTGGAGTCGCTACATCTGGATCAATCGCTATGCCCCGATTCCGAAGAACACGTACGCCAAGCTGCTCGAGCTCGTCGGCGGCCAGGACCACTTCGTCATCACCACCAACGTGGATCACTGCTTCCAGCGCACGGGTTTTGCCAAGAAGCGGCTCTTCTACACTCAAGGTGACTACGGGCTCTTCCAGTGCTCGCTTCCGTGCCGGCAGGAGACGTGGGACAATCGTGACGCGGTGAGGGCGATGGTCGAGGCACAGGGGTTCGTGATCGAGGATGATGGTGTCCTTGTCATTCCGGATGGTGTCACGCCGGCCATGAGGATTCCCGGCGAGCTCGTGCCGACGTGTCCCCATTGCGGACGTCCCGCCACCACGAGCCTGCGCGCCGACTCGGCGTTCGTGGAAGACGCCGGCTGGCATGAGGCGGCCGAGCGATACGGCGAGTTTCTGCGCACCCGGACCCGTGACGACCAGAAGGTGCTTTTCCTCGAGTTGGGCGTCGGGGGTAACACGCCCGTCATCATCAAGTATCCTTTCTGGCGTATGGCAAGCGGGAACCCGAATGCCACCTATGCGTGCGTGAATCTGGGCGAGGCCCATGCGCCCCGCGAGATAGTGGGCCGCTCGATTTGCCTCGACGCCGACATAGACGCGGTGCTGGATGCGTTGGTAGCGGGGCCTGGTCTTGGAGAGGACGGATTGTCATGAGCGACAGGGTGGAACTGCTCCAAAAGGTCGAGGAGGCCCTTCCCGCGGCCATCGAGTTGCTGCTGGAAGAGCGCGACGATGTGGTGGCCATTCCCGAGGGTCCCCAAGCGCAATGGGACCTGTTCCGGGCCCTGGTGAACACGCGCCCGCCTGTCCCGGCATCCGAGGAGCTCATCGTATCGCAGGACCGCCTCTTGCAGGGCATCCTGGAGTACCGGGGCACGACGACCCTCGATGACATCAAGCCCGTTGAGGGGTACGGTTCCATGCGCCTGTTGCGTGGGGACATCACGACGCTGGGTGTCGATGCCATCGTGAACGCCGCGAACTCCCAGATGCTCGGATGCTTCGTGCCGGGGCATCATTGCATCGACAACGCCATCCACACCTTCGCGGGTATCCAGCTGCGTCTCGAGTGCGCGCGGCTGATGGAGGAGCAGGGCTATCCCGAGCCCACCGGCATGGCAAAGGTGACCGGTGCCTTCAACCTGCCAAGCAAGCGCATCATCCACACCGTGGGCCCCATCGCGTGCGGTGAGGCAAGTGACCTTGACCGCGCGCTGCTCGCCAACTGCTACACTGCCTGCCTGGACGCCGCGCTCGAGGCGGGCTGCGAGTCGATCGCCCCTTGCTGCATCAGCACGGGTGTGTTCGGTTTTCCCCAGGACGAGGCGGCGCATATCGCCGTGGCCACGGTGGATGAGTGGCTCGATGATCACGATAACGCGCTCGATGTCGTCTTCAACGTGTTTGGGGAGACGGACGAGCGGTTATACAAGGCTCTGCTAGGCTGTTGAATCATCCCCTAAAGCTGACGAAGCAGCCGGTCTATGCGCGATTGAATTCCCGCGCATATCGCATCGAGTCTTCTGGCAAGGGCAGGATTGAGCGCTAGGATTTCTCGCGCCTCTTCGACAAAGCCATCAAGCGCGGTTGGATCTAGCCAGGTCAGGTCATTCACCAGCCTGAACTGCCTATTTGAATCATCATAGAAGGGCTTCGTGCTGAATCTCCATTTTCCAGCGCGGAGTGGCTCGTCGCTAACGTCGCACCACAAACTGCTGCCGGAATCGAACAGCGGTGCTGGCCTGCATTCCAGAGTCTCGACATCGCGGATGATTCCAAAATTGCGCCAATGCCGGTCGTGGTTTGCGAGGAGATCATCACACACGATCATTTTATCCAACATGTCGGCAGCGTTATCGATGCCGATAGTTGCGCAGCAATCCACATAATGCTGGTAGTCATTGAAATGGTTCGGCTTGCGTTTCAGCTGCCTTACTGCAAAAGCCGGCACGTACTCCTCGGCACCCGTGAGAAAATTTTCGCAGCGGCTTACCATGCCGTTTGATGTCTGCACGAGGTCATAGGATACGAATTCTCCTTCAGTGAGCAAACGCTTGTACAGAGCGGTGGCAACCGCCTCATTGTAGGCTTCTTGTCCCAGGGGCCCTGACCCCTTGAGCAGGGCCGTTTTTCCACGTTGGCGAATCCAACGTTTTGGCAGCACGCCATCGGACGTGTTGTCGGGAGAATCGAGTCCGACTTCCGACATCCATTCCCACGAATCGTCGCCAGCCTTCAAATCCATGTCGGAAAAGGAGTTATTGAAGAAATTGATATCGTCCCAATTGACGTTCATCTCCTCTGGCCGGATCCAGTATTGGTCTGATAGGGAAAGGCCAAGGCTTTCGAAAGGTATTTGCGAAGGATCGTTGAATCCAAGTTCACGCAACTTCGTGTCGATGTTGTCACGGGACAGGGGAATGCACCGATGAGACCACCATGCATCCAGGGCTTTCAATGACGCCGACGCGCCTCTGGGCGAGACAATCGAAAAGGGGGCTCTCGCGTGGTCATAGATTGCGAAGACGCCAAGAAAGCTGTTGGCAGAAAGGCTATAGGTAAAGCCAAGCACCTCGTGATCTCGATTCATCAGGATATAGCGTCTGGCGTCTGTAGGCGATTGAGCCGACGGTCTTCCTCCCCTGGGCTTGCGTTTTGCCCTTTCCGCAACATCGCGGCTGTCGATGAGCCACTGGCTCCCGACTTTTTCCGCGCTAAGCGCTCCCGAATGTATCAGCTGGTGAACTCGCCCCACTGAGATTCCAAGTTGTGTCGCGGCTTCTTTTACGGTGATAGCGGGAGTCATGCTGCGCTCCTTTCGCAGAAATTCTAGAAATGATTATAGTATTAATATGATTACGAATTATAAAAAACACTATAAATATTTCTAGGATTCTTGCCTCAGTAGGCGCTGTTATCGTATAGGTCTCAAAGTTTTCTCAAGCTCCTAAGAGGACGACGGGCGTGGGGCATGCGCTGTACGAAGCCCTGGAAGACGCCCTGAGACGCATGGGCATCTTGAGCGCTTACGCCTGCGTGGCATGTCCCAATCCTGACGACGAGCATCTCACCGACGCCAGCTCGCGCTTTCACGAGCGGATGGGTTATGCGAAGGTCGGCGAGTTTGCCGACTGCGGCAACAAGTTCGGGCGATGGTACGACATCGCGTGGATGAAGAAGAATCTGGGGCCTCACGAGTTCGACCCGAAACCGGTCACGCCCTTGATGGCGCAAACCGACATCGTGCTAGGAGATCGCATCCGGGGTTGGGTGCCCGTCACGGGTCGCGAAGACGTCTGCGTACACTTCGCGCTTCCCATACCAAAAGCCTAATCGGTGATGCAGGATCCTGTGGCGTCAATAATCACAATTTTAAGGACGAAAAACTGGAAGTTCTCTCATTTTTAAGGACGAAAAATTGAGTATATCCACACTTTTCAGGACGAAGCATGATTGGAACAGCAAGATCCGACCTGCATGGAAGTGGCTTCTTGGGGCCTGAAATCCACTCCGCAGATGGCCGCTGTCGCATAAGTCCTCTATCATTCTCGAAGGACAGGATAGAGAGAAGAGGAGCCATGTCGTTAGAGAGGGCAAAGAGGTATCTCGCCGGATACGGACGTGACGGAGACGTCTTGGAATTCGAGACCTCGAGCGCTACGGTGGAGCTTGCCGCCCAGGCGGTCGGCTGCGAGCCCGAGCGCATAGCCAAGACGCTTTCGTTTGCCGTGGGCGATCGGGTGGCGCTCGTGGTGTGCGCCGGAGACACGCGCATAGCGAATCCGAAGTTCAAGACGCGCTTCGGGTGCAAGGCGAAGATGCTGTCTGCCGACGAGGCGGAGAAACGCATCGGCCATGCCGTCGGTGGCGTGTGCCCCTTTGGCGTGAAAGACGAGTGCGATGTCTATCTCGACGAGTCCCTGCGCAGGTTCGACATGGTCTATCCGGCGTGCGGAAGTTCCAACAGCGCCATCGCGTTGACGCCCGATGAGCTGGCGGCGATTGTTCCCAAAAGCGAGTGGGTGGACGTCTGCAAGCTGCCGGAGTGAGGCACGCCGCCTGTTTCGATTGGCCTTTCCCGCGCGGCAGTAGGCTAGCCTACGGCTATAGTGTGTGCGTACCAAGACGAAAGCGGTCGCGTGAAAGAGCAAAAAGAGAGCATCTGGAGCTTTCCCTACATCGCGTTGATGGTGGTGAACCTCTTCCAGTCTATGGCCGCGTTCATGGCCAACACCACGCTTCCGGTGTATGCCGATACGCTGGGAGCATCTCCTTCCGTGGTAGGCATAGTGGTGAGCTCGTTTTCCGTGACGGCATTGCTCACCAGGCCTTTTGCGGGCCCTGCGTTCGACAGCTTCTCGCGCAAGCGCCTGCTCATGGCATCGCAGTGCATCATATGCGCCTGCATGTTCCTCTACGGTGTGGTGGATTCCCTGCAGGGGCTTGTCATCGTCAGGCTCGTGCACGGCATTGGGATTGGCTGCAGTGGCCCGCTTGCCATGTCGCTCGTATCGGAGTTCCTTCCAGAATCGAGGTTTGCGAGCGGAATAAGCATCTATGCCCTGGCGCAGTCGTTCGCGCAGGTGGTCGGTCCGGCAGCGGGATTGTACCTAGTGAATGCCATCGGCTTTTCACCATCCTATTTCCTCGCCGCGGGTTGCCTCCTGGTGGCCATTTGCGGTGTCGGGCTCATACGGGAGCCGTATCGGGAGCGTTTGCGCTACGAGCTGAAACTTGATCGTATGTTCGCGCCGGAGGCAGTGGGAAAGGGGGTCGCCCTGATGCTGCTCGCAACCTCGTTTTCGTGCATGGGCGCCTATGTCGTGCTGTATGGCTATTCCGTGGGAGTTTCCCAGATGGGGGTCTTCTTCATCGTGTACGCCTTCTGCCTGTTGGGGACGCGCCCCCTATTTGGAAGCATGGCTGACAGGTTTGGTGCGCCGCGCATGCTCGCCGTCGGTATCGCGTTCTTTGCGGCGTCCTACGTTGCGCTTGCCGTCGCGGACAATCTGGTGGCGTTCATCATCGCCGCGATTTTAGGCTCGGCCGGATTCGGATGCTGCGGTCCGCTGCTCCAATCCGCCGCGTTGGCCTCCGTGCCCCCATCTCGCCGCGGCGCCGCAAGCAATACCGCCTTCACGGGGCTCGACCTGGGAATGCTCATCGGTCCCATCATCGGGGGCATGGTCATAGAGGCTGCGACGCCGATTCTCGGCAGCCAACCCGAGGCGTATTCGCTCATGTGGCTGGCGATGCTCGTACCCGCCATAGGCGCCTCTCTGATTGTCTTGCGTTGGAATCTGCAGCGTCGGCAGGATATGACATAGTCGCATTATTGGCCGGTATCTCGCATATCGGCCATTTTTGTGCGTCGCGGCGAATCTTAGACTAGTCAGAAAAGCAAAACGCGGTATTGCGGCCCTTTCGGCCAGGCAAGAGGAAAGGCCCGGATTATGAGACCAATGGACTTTGCAAAGCGCACGGCGGCCAACAAGCTCGTCGACTACCTCTGCGCAGATCCCGAAAACAACATGAGCAAGGTGATGGACAAGATCAACGCCATTTGCCCCGACGCCCTGTTTCCCGCGCAGCGCGAGGCGTTCACGAAGGTCATGTCCGATCCCGACAACAACATGTACCAGCTCATGATGCGGATCATGGATCTCAACCCCGCGGTTCGCAACGACATGATCAAGACCGTCCTGGTCGAGTCCAACCTCATAGCGTGGGGCGTACAGGAGAAGATGCGCGAGAAGTATCGCTGCAACATCCCCTGGGCCATCCTGCTCGATCCCACGAGCGCCTGTAACCTGCACTGCACGGGTTGCTGGGCCGCGGAGTACGGCCACAAGCTCAACCTGAGCTATGACGAGATCGACTCCATCATCCGCCAGGGCAAGGAGCTCGGCGTCCACATCTACATCTACACAGGCGGCGAGCCGCTGGTGCGCAAGCACGACCTCATCAAGCTCTGTGAGGCGCATCCGGATTGCGCGTTTCTATGCTTCACCAACGCCACGCTCATCGACGAGGAGTTCTGTCAGGAGATGATTCGCGTCAAGAACTTTATCCCGGCTATCTCGGCCGAGGGCGACGAGGCCGCCACCGATGGGCGCAGGGGCGAGGGTACCTACGCCAAGGTGGAGGCCGCTATGGATTTGCTGAACAGCCATGGGCTGCCCTTTGGCGTCTCCATTTGCTATACCCACGACAACGCGCCTTCCGTGGCAAGCGACGAGTACTTCGACTGGCTCATCGAGAAGGGCGCGCTGTTCGCCTGGATCTTCACCTACATGCCCGTGGGCAAGGACGCCCCCACCTCTCTCATGCCTACGCCCGAGGATCGCGAGCGCCTCTACCGCTTCAACCGCCGCATACGCGAGACCAAGCCCATTCTCACTCTGGATTTCCAGCACGATGGCGAGTTCGTGGGCGGATGCATCGCCGGTGGCAGGCGCTATCTGCACATCAATGCTGCCGGTGACGTCGAGCCCTGCGTGTTCATACACTATTCGAATGCCAACGTCCGCGAGATGTCGCTGCTCGACTGCCTGCGCTCGCCCATCTTCATGGCCTACTACGAAGGACAGCCCTTCAACGACAATCTGCTGCGGCCGTGTCCGATGCTCGAGAATCCCGAGTGCATCGAGCACATGGTCGAGGAGACGGGAGCCCACTGCACCGATTTGCAGGCGACCGAAAGCGCTCACGACCTTGCGGAGAAATGCCGACCCGCGGCACGCGAGTGGGCGCCGGTGGCAGAAAGGCTCTGGACCGACCCGGACGATCCGCGTGCAGAGCTGCGCAACCGCACTTGCAGTGGCCTGGCCGATAGCGACCTGGAACGCATGAAGCGCCAAGGGCGCACGATGCACGGTGCCTTCGATCCCGAGCGCGACAAGGACTCCATCTTCGCGACAAAATAACGGCTGATACAGCGCGCGTCCGTCGCCTATCGTCACGCATTTGTAACGCCCATCAGGGCTGTGTGCGTGCTATTCTTCCCGTTAATTGGCTGTATAGGCTAATTAAATAGCCGATGCATCCACGGTTCGTCAATGGGGAGAGTCATGCCGAGACCCCACTACAAAAAGGGCGATGATACCGCCCGCGACAAGTTGGAAGCGGCGTTTTGGGATGCGCTTGCCGAAGGATCCTACGAGGGCATAAGCGTGGTGGGGCCGTGCCGTTCGGCTGGCGTGAACAAGAACACCTTCTACTATCACTTCGATAACATCGACGAGCTGGCCCGTGCGGCGGCGGAGTCCCTCGTCGAGACGCAGTTCATTTACACGGTCATCGAGGCGATCAGGGGAGATGCCCAGCTTCCCGACTACCCCTCGAAGAGCGAGTTCTCGACGCGCCTGAATCGGGTATGCCTCTTGGCCGATGACAGGGCTCCTTCCCAACTGCGCCGCATGCTACATGACGCCATCCTGAGGATGTGGACCACCAAGTTGGGCATCGACGTGGACGGGCTCGATCTTCGAGATCGTACGTCCCTGGAGTTCGTCATCGGCGGATTTCTGGGAATCTTCGCATACAGGAGCCGCGAGAGCGGGAGTTTCGACCTGAAGGACATCTGGGGCGCGGATTACCTGTATCACGCGTTCGATATCGTGAACAAGTTGGTGGAGGATAGCCAGCAGGCGTAGGCGAGAGGCGGCGATGAAGAATACCCATTCTCCTGATTCCAACGTGCCAGAGCCTATGATATCAATCCCAATACGTCGGTTTGCGCGAGGTCCGTTAGCCAAAATCTTAAGTCAGCAGCTCGCCGCCTCTCCCAAATAGGCCGATACGGCATATGTGACAGGGGCCTGACCCCTGTCACATACCTGAGAGCTACTTCGAATTGCTACTCGCTTCCGTCGCACGCTTGCGGTTGCGCCAGGCGAGTACCGCGAACACAATGGCTGCGAGAATCGCGATGCCGGCTAGCGTGCCCACGACAGCAATCGTCCTGTCACCCGTATCGACGAGCGTCATGGTCTTCTCGACGCCGGTCGTGTAGGCGTTGATGGTTTCCTCGGCATCCTTCTTGTCCGTGGGGCTGTCGAGCATATCGTCCGTAATGTCGACGGTCTCGTCATCTCCGGCTTCTCCGTTGTCGGGGGCATCGGTTCCGTCCCCGACAAAGTCCTCTACGATGACGTCGTCGGGTAGCGTCGTGATGAGATCATCGTGATCGAAGATCTGGTCGGGAATCTCCACGGCATCCGGCAGCGTGGTGATCTGGTCGTTGTAGTCAAAGATGTCGTCGGGAATTTCGACGCCATCGGGTAACGTCGTCGAGGTGGGCGTGTAGAGCACGTTTATGACGTTGTTGTCAGGATCCGTGCCAAGACGAATCTGGGCCGGATACGTGTCAATGACGTAGGTATCGTCAATCTTGTACTCGTAGGCATCTCCAACGATGAGCTTGTCGAAACGCTGGTTGGTGAAAGTTTCCGACCCGAGTTTGGTGAATTCGACATCCTGAGGTGCAAGGGCGCCACTCCATGAATCGGCGGTCAGGTCTGCCCCGGTCATGAGGTAGTAGTTGACCGTGTACTCGGAATTCCATAGCCGCACGTAGTTGAGCGTGTAGACGTTTTGGCTCGGGTCACGCGACACGACCATCCTATTGGGCCATCCATCCCAGAAGAAGTAGCCGGGGATGTCCACGACATAGCTCCAGGCAGTAAGCTCCTGGCCTTCGTGAAAGCCCGAGAGCGTGCGCGTTCCCATAAGGCGAAGGCCATTCTCGTCTTTGGGCACGTCTGGGTCATCGAACATGACCATCTCGTAGTAGTTGAGCGTGATGGAGCAATCATCGGCAGGAGACAGCCCCGCGTCTCCGTCATCTGACAAGCTCTGCGCCTGCATGGTCGACGCGGGAACCTCGATTTCGTTTCCCTGCGTGTCTATGACGGTCCTCGTGTTGCCATTGGCAAAGGCACTGAAGGCGCAGTATGCGCTGAGGGCGATACCGACGCAAAGCAGGATGATTGCCGCGCTCAGGGCAAGTCTGAAGGAACGCATGGAAGCTGAGCCGAAAGCAAGCGTTTTCATGGCAAACGCCTCCTTAAACGCAATTGATATTCGTGTCAAGAATAATACATCGTTTATCCGGTTTTCGGCTCTTGATTATCGGTAAATTTCCAAAAAGGCACAGAACGAGACAAAACTCGCCGGGTACTTTTGTCTCATTTTCTTGTTGACAGCTGTATATAGGTGTGTATATAGTGTGCATATAGGGTATATACACTAGTGAATCGACGGGGACGCCCGTGATTCACGCGACGAGGATGCGACGGCCTCCTCGTGAAAAGAGGAATGTTGGAAATAATCGTATCGAACTCGAGCGCGTCCCCCATCTATGAGCAGATCGCGCAGCAGATCAAGGATGCGATATTGACGGGCGATCTTGCCGAAGGCGAGTTGCTCCCGAGCATACGCACCCTGGCAAACGACCTGCGCATCAGCGTCATAACCACAAAGCGAGCCTACGCCGAACTCGAGGCTGCCGGTTTCGTGAACACGGTTCAGGGCAAGGGCACCTTCGTCTCTGGTGGAAACATCGAGCTACTGCGCGAGGAGCAACTGCGAAACGTCGAGCAACTACTTTCGCAGGCAACGGAGCTGGCAAAGTCCGCTGGCGTAGATGCTCGCGAGCTGCACGAGATGCTCGATTTGCTGATGGAGGACTAGCGGCGAGCTACAAGGAGCATCATGGAAGACATGATTCGCATACAGGGGCTTGCCAAGCATTATGACGGCTTTACCCTCGAAAACATCGGATTCTCCGTTCCCGCAGGTTCCGTCGTGGGTCTTATCGGCTCGAATGGAGCCGGCAAGACCACCACGCTCAAGATCATCCTCGGTCTTACGACGGCAGATGGAGGAGACGTACGGCTTTTGGGCTGCGACCCCCGTGGCGGCAAGGACATCGACAAGATCAAGGCGCGTGTCGGTATCGTTCTGGACACCTGCGCCTTTCCCGACGTGAGCAAGGTGGCAGATGTCGGCACCCTCGGACGTGCCGCCTACGCGACTTGGGACGACAGGCGCTTCAAGTCGCTTTGCGACGAATTTGGCCTTGAGCCGCGTAAGACGGTGAAGGACCTTTCCCGCGGCATGGGCATGAAGCTCACTCTCGCTTTCGCGCTTTCCCACGACCCGGAGCTGCTCGTTCTCGACGAGGCGACGGCGGGGCTTGATCCCATGGCCCGTGACGAGGTGCTCGATATATTGCGGCGCTTCATGGAAGACGAGAACCACGCCATACTCATCTCCACGCACATCACGAGCGACCTTGAGAAGATCGCTGATGAGGTGATTTGCATCGAGGACGGTCATATGGTGTTCGACTTGCCAAAAGACGCCATCTGCGATGAAGCGGGCATCGCGCATTGTCGCATCGCGGACCTGGAGGGGCTCGTGCAAGACGGGCGTATTTCAGACAGCTCGCTCGCGTTGCAGCGCGGCATGAGCACGGACGTCCTCGTGCCCGATCGCTTCGCCTTCGCGCGTGACTATCCCGGGATTCCGGTCGACCGTGCGACCATCGAGGACTACATGACGCTCGCGCTCAAGGGCGAGCCGCTAAAGGAGGTGCAGTGATGAAAGCCATGATCTTCTCCGATCTCATCACGTCAAAGAACTCGATTCTCACGCTTCTGGGTGTGACGGTGCTCATCGCCATCTTCATAGCCATACCCACGGGCACGCTCTATGGCGCCATTGGCGCGTGTGTCGCCATGATTCCCTTCATGTACCTGTTCAGCATTTCGGCCTACGACGAGATGAACGGCTGGGAGCGGTTTCGGCTGACGTTGCCCATCAGCCGACGCCAGGTGGCGTACGGGCGTTATGCAAGCATGCTCATCGTCTGCGTCTGCTCGCTTGTGATCGCGATTGCGCTGGGCTTGCTCATCGGCCTGGTTGTCGATGCGCTGCCCGGGGGCATTGTTCCCGAGGGACTGCGTCTGTCGAATGCCGGAGTCGGGGAGGTTATCGGTGTGGCACTGCTCACGCAGGTGGTCATCCTGCTTGTCGCGACATTGACGTTGCCCTTCATCTTGCGCTACGGAATGACGAAGGCGACGCGCATTGCTCCGATGGTCCTGATCTTCGCGATTTCGGGGCTAGCCGTCCTTCTCGGCAACACGCCGATCGTCGGCGAGCTGGAGGTCTTCCTAGGCGGCATGGGACAGCTGCAGACGGCTCTTCTTGGCGTGGGCGCTGTCGTCATCGTGCTTGTGCTTTACGCGGCAAGCGCTCTTATCGCCGCGCGTTTCTACGAACATCGCGAGTTCTAGCAGGGCTGGCTCTGCCTTATCTCTGGCGGCTTACAATCTTGTCATTCTCGGTTATGCGACCTCATCATCTAGTAACTTACCTTTCGTGGCGAGATGCTTTGCGATGAGGGTGGGTGCAGATGGGGTCAATCAGTTCGTTTTTGAGCAGCTTTAGCGGTAGCTTCAAAGCTGCTCTTCTCATCTGGCCGTTCCTCTCCTTTGCTCTCACGCTTCCCGTGCTCGTGTACCTTTACCATCGTGACGGGCGACTGCGCCTCTCATCGGCCGTGGCCGCTTACCTTGCCATCCTCTACATCGCGGGCCTGGGCTGCTTTACGCTCTATCCCCTCCCGAGCGGGGATGCCGGCCCAGGCATCACCTACGGCATCCCGCCGCAGTTCGATCCCTTCAACTTCGTCCATGACATCGCGAAAGACGGCATTAAGGCGGTTCTGCAGCTGCTATTCAACATCGTGCTGTTCATGCCGCTTGGCTTCATCGCGAAGCGCTTCCTGCGTTTGGGCTTCGGCGTGACCGTGCTCATTTCGCTCGGGACGACGATTCTCATCGAGACCGCGCAGCTCACGGGTCTCTTTGGCATCTATCCGTACGCCTACCGCACCTTCGAGGTGGACGATATCATCTGCAACACGCTTGGCGGCATCGTTGGATGGTGGTGTGCCTATGGGCTGGGGCGTGTGCTACCCGAGGAGAAGGCCATCTTCCTGAAGACGACCCATGACCCCGGCTTCGTGCGCCGTTGCGTGGCCCTTTGGGTTGACCTGGTGGTTATCGCCCTGTGCACGGAGGGCCCCTGGCTGTTGCTGGCCCTGGCGAGCGAGGCGTTTCTCGACGAGCCCTTCGCGATAGCGGGGCTTACCGCGCCCCAGACGGAGACGCTCATGATGTGCGTCTGCTTCGCCATTTCCTATGCCGTCTTCGAGGTCGTGGTGCCCTGGCGTAATGACGGGAGCACGGTTGGCGGCAAGCTCGTGCATATGTCGTTCGAGACGAGAGAGCGGATGGGCGCGCGGCGAGCGCTCTTCTACGCGGTGCGCGCTGCCGCGCTCATCGCCATTCTCATGTTCCCGCTCGCGCTTGTCCCGGTTGTCGTCATCTTCTATCTCATCGCGCGTAAGATGCCCTACGACTATCTGCCGGGACAATAATGTCTGGTTTGCTATCGCTGCTAAAAGCCCATGGATGCTGACCGTTTTTGCGCTGGGTGTGTCAAAGATTCCCAGGTGCTTACCGTCTTAACGGCCACGCAGTGTCCCATTTTGGCGAAAACGCGGTCATCATCTGGGAATCCTTGGCATTTTGAGGTCACGCACCCATGATTTTTGCCAGCACGTTAGGTAATTTGGTCGCGCTCCTGCGGTTCTTGGCATAAAGATAGGGCAGGAGGATAATCAGCCCAATAGAACGTGACGATCCGGGAGGGACCCATGAAGCGCGATTACCCCAATCTCTGCAAACCCCTCAAGGTGGGCAACCTGACATTTCGCAACCGCATGGTATCGGCTCCCATGGGTGCCACCGACATCACGGCCGAGGGTACGCCCGGCTTGCGCACCCAGGGCTTCTACGAGGCCCGCGCCAAGGGTGGTGCCGCCGCGGTCACCGTGAGCGAGCTCGTGGTCCATCCCGAGACCGACGGCTCGCAGATGCTGCACCTTTCGCTTGCCACGCCCGGGCAGCTCGGTGCGTTTGCCTACGTCGCCGACGCCATCAAGCGTCACGGCGCCATCGCCTCCATCGAGCTGTCGCATTCTGGCCAGTACGCGGGCACCTACATGGTGGACAAGAAGAAGAAGGCCGACCTGTGCCAGTGGGGGCCGAGCGATGGCGTGCGTCCTGACGGGCTCCCCGTGCGAGCGCTTTCCGTCGAGCAAATCGAGGACATCGTCGCCGCCTACGCCAACGCCGCCGTGCTGGCGCGCCGCGCGGGCTTCCAGATGTGCATGGTCCACGCGGGGCACGGTTGGCTTATCAACCAGTTCCTCTCGCCGTACTTCAACAAGCGCACCGACGAGTACGGCGGGGTCCCTCAAAAACACCCGGGCTTCCCGGCACAGACA
>UQUH01000003.1 GCA_900544245.1 uncultured Coriobacteriaceae bacterium
CAGGAAATCGCTAGGCTTGGCTGCTTAGCGTCTCCAGTGATTGGGGCGCACCCCCCACGTGTCTATAACTGACCCTTGAATCTAAATTAAGACTCAAGGGTCTTGACAGAATATACCATAGAGTTTAGAAATAAACGCGCAAGTTAATCTTGCGGGTTTAAAACCGAACTTATTGGTCAAGTTGGGCATGAGATGTCGTGGCGGGCGATACCGGAGTCTCTCGCTTCGGCAAGAACAGAATGAAAACTGAAGGGAGAAACATGGAAACGATGGAAGTCGAATTCAAGGGCTATAAGTATCCACAGCCCAAGAAGGAAGATATTAACGGCGTTACCGTTATGACCGATCGCCTTGAAAAGCTCAAGGAAGAGTGGGAGAACGCCCCTCAACAGATTTACGTTGATGACACCATCCTGTTCACGGAGTCCTGGAAAGAGACCGAGGGTCTTCCCAAGGATTATCGTTGGGCCAAGGCATTCGAGAAGCGCATGCTCAACTGCCCCATCATCATTCGCGAGGGCGAGCTTATCGTTGGTTCCACTACCAAGTTCGTACGTGGCGCCAACACTCTTTGCGCTGCCAAGCCGCGCGAAATTCTGAAGTTCTGCGAGACTGGTCAATTTGATCGCAAATCTTCCGATATCGCATCCTCTGATATCACCCCTGAAGATCTGCAGGCTCTCAAGGAGGACGCCGAGTACTGGATTCCTCGCATTCCCGAAAAGAACTTCGTGACCGCACAGGTTGAGGAACTCATGGATGAGGAAACCCTCAACTGCTTTATGGATCGTGCTGGCATTTTTGAGGGTCGCGCTCCGCGCGTCGATCCCGATCGCGGCATTTTCCAGAACTACGGTGCGTTTGCCAATGGCGATGGCGGTCCCACGCCCATGATTATGAATGCTGGCCTCAACGAGGTCATTCGCTCGTGCGAGGAGGAGCTCGATCGTATCGAGCGCGAAGGCATTGGCGTCACGCAGGGCCTTTCCAACCAGTGGGGTTGGCGCAAGTTCTGGTTCCTGAAGTCCATGATTCTCACGTGCAATGCTCTCATCGCCTATGCGCAGCGCTATTCCGATCTCGCCGCAGAGCAGGCCAAGGAGTGCAAGGATCCCATTCGCAAGGCTGAGCTCGAGAAGATTGCAGACGTTTGCGCTCACGTCCCGGGCAACGCGCCTCGTGATTTCTGGGAGGCCGTGCAGTGGTTCCGTTTCGTGCATATGTGCCTCTACAAGGAAAGCCCCGAGCGTCCCGCTGTCCCCATGGGTGGCATTGATCGCATGTTTGGCCCCTATCTTGACAAGGATCTCGCTGAGGGCAAGATCACGCTTCAAGAGGCGGCCGAGCTGCTCGGCGCTTTGTGGCTCAAGACCCGCGAGAATGAGCAGCTTGTCACTATTAAGCGCAACCATCGTGCTGCACCGGGCACACTGCTTCCTGATGTCACAATTTGCGGTCTCGATGAGAATGGCATGGATGAGACCAACACAGTGTCCTGGCTGGCTCTTGAGGTCATGCGTCAGATGAGGCTTTCCGAGCCCACCATCTATATTCGCTACCATAAGGATATGGACAAGGAATTCCTCACCCATGCGCTCGAGTGCAATCGCGACTTCGGCGGCGGCAATCCCGCATTCCTGAATTACCAGCTCGGTACCCAGCGCTATCTGGAGCGCGGCGTACCGCTATCCGACGCTGCTTATTGGACCGCCTCTGGCTGCCTTGGCTATCATATGGATCGCGCTCAGCACATGGCTGGCATCCTCAATCTCAACCTGCCGAAGGTCTTCGAGGTTATGCTCAACGATGGTGTCGATCCCATTACGGGTCTGCGCTGCGCGCCCGAGCTGCTCAAGGCTTCTGAGCTGAAGAACTGGGAGGAAGTTAAGGAGGCCTACTTTACCTACCTTGACTACTTCATGAAGAAGATGCGCCAGTTCTACCTGCTGTGGTTTGGCTCTGAAGAAGAGAACGGCCCCATGTCGTCCTACACGGCCGCTCTCTACTACCCGGACACCATCAAGTGGGGCATGGGCATGCGCGAGGGCGCGAATCCTTACAACGTATGTCGTGTGCACTGGCTCGGCGATCGCGGCCTCACTGACATTGCCGATGATCTGGCTGGCATTCGTTATGTGGTTGACGACAAGAAGCTGTGCACGCTCCCCGAGCTCATCGAGGCCATGCGCAACAATTGGGAGGGTCACGAGGACCTGCAGGCTGCTTGTCATAATGCGCCTAAGTACGGCAACGACGATCCCTATGTTGACGACATCTTCGCGGAGATTGCCGTGAGGGTTCCCGAGCTGTTCCAGAGCCGCCCGGACATCTACTCCGGCGAGAAGCCGATGCTCTTCAAGGGTGCTGCTTCCGGTCACGTTGTCTCCGGCAAGCTCGTCGGAGCGCTGCCTAATGGTCGCGTGAAAGGCGAGCCGCTGAACGATGCCGGCACCTCTGCTGGTCCTGGTGCGGACGTTAACGGTCCTACTGCTAACGTCAACTCCGCTACGGTAGTCCAGGTTGCCAAAGAATACTGCGGATGTGCCCACAACATGCGTTTCACGCGTGGAGTTGTCAATTCTCCGGAGAAGATCGAGAAGCTTCTCACGTTGCTCAACGTCTACTTCAAGAGGGGCGGCTGGCACATCCAGTTCAACATGTTGGACGATGAGGAGCTGCGCGATGCGAAGGTCAACCCCGAGAAGCACAAGGACCTCTGCGTACGCGTCGGTGGTTATGCGGCCTACTTCGTTGATTTGCCTTGGGAGCTCCAAGACGAAATCATCTCTCGTACTGCTCACGAGATTTAGGATTTGTGCAGGAGTCGATGAACGGGGCTTTTCGGATTGTGCCCCAGGATCCTGATGCAGGGATTCCAGCTGTTTCAATCCATTCCTGATGACCAAAAGAGAGGAGCGAGGTGTCTCGCTCCTCTCTATGGTTTTCTGTTAGCGTTCGAGACATGAAAAGAATCCAAGCTCTGTTTATCGGTTCGCGAGCTTCGGATTCTTTTCATATTGCCGATTCTTCCAAAGTAAGCTGCATCTCATTTACGCACTATTCGAAGGGATGGGAGCAATGACGAAAACGACAAAAAGTTCCACGATTTGGAGCGTGCCTTTTGTCGCTCTGATGGTGGCCAACTTCTTTCAAAGCATAGTTTCGTTTGCCGCGCATACCACGCTGCCCGTATATGCTCATGCGCTTGGCGCCTCGACGGCGATGGTCGGTTTTGTCTCGGGAGGTTTTGCAGTCACCGCCCTGCTTGTTCGCCCTTTCGCGGGCCCGGCATTTGATAGCTATTCGCGCAAGTGGCTATATGTTGCGGCCCTGGGAATAATCGGCATGGCGTTTGTGGTCCTTATCGTCGTGGACAATCTTGCGTTGTTGATTGTCGCGCGTTTGATACAAGGTGTGGGGATCGGGTGTGCGGGTCCCCTGGCTATGTCGCTTGTCTCGGAGTATTTGCCAGCTAGCAAGTTTTCGAGCGGAATCAGCATCTTTACCCTTTCGCAGTCCTTTGCGCAGGTCATGGGACCTGCTCTGGGCCTTTTCCTCGTCGATAGCATGGGGTTTCCTGGCATGTGCCTTGCATGCCTCGCCTCGATTCTAATCGCCATTCTCAGCCTCGCGTTCGTGAAGGAACCTTGCCGGGAGGCTCTTCCCTATGTCCTTAAATTGGATCGAATGTTTGCCAGGGAGGCGGTGATTGCAGCTGCTGCGATCTTGCTGTTGGCCATATCCTTCTCATGCACGGCGGCGTACATTGTGTTGTATGGAAATGTGCTTAACGTCGATAACATGGGCGCATATTTCTCCGTTTACGCCGGATGTCTCTTGCTGACACGCCCCATCTTCGGAAGGCTTTCGGATGAGTACGGAGCTCCTCGCATACTACTCATAGGTATTGCGTTCTTTGCGGCATCCTATGTCGCGTTGCATTTCGCATCCGATTTCGGCGGGTTCATGATCGCCGCCGTACTGGGGTCTGCAGGATACGGCGTGTGCATGCCCCTGCTCCAGTCGCTTGCGCTTATCGCGGCGCCAATGGATCGACGAGGCGCGGCGAGTAATACTGCCTATACGGGCCTTGACCTCGGCATGTTGCTCGGTCCTATCTTTGGTGGCTTTGTCATCGAGGTGTTCGCGGGTATGACGGGTAGCCAGATCGCGGGTTATTCCGACATGTGGCTTGCCATGATCATCCCCATAGCCGCTGCACTCGTCATCATTCTGTATTGGAACTTGAGGCCTGTACGGTAAAGACCATGAGGCTGCGCGCATGCAAGAGATGCAGTTTGACTTCTGGCTGCTGGCAGGCCTCATTGCCCGGTATCTGATGCCCAGTGCTTGACCACTCCTGCGAATATGATTGCCTGTCGTGGTAATCTATATAAAGTTATGCCCAAGCGGAGGGGGAGAACATGCTCGAGAAGGCCGATCTCAAGAAACGCATCGACAAGGAAGAATACGAGCAACGCAAGAAGGAGCTCACCGAGAAGCTCGTGCGTTTGCAGCAGCAGTGCATCCGCGAGAAGTTCCCCGTCGTTGTCTGCGTGGATGGCTGGAGTGCGTCGGGCAAGGGCACGAGCATCTCCAAGCTGGTGAAAGATCTCGACGCCCGCGCGTTCACCGTGTATTCGATGAACGACCCCACGGAAGAAGAGTGCCGCTATCCGCTCATGAAGCGCTTCTGGGAGCGCGTCGGCCAGTACGGCACCATGACATTCTTCGACAAGAGCTGGTATTCCGAGATCATCAAAAACCTCTCCGGCATGATTCATAGCGGCAAGGGGGCTGCGCATCTGCCGCAGCCCAAGATTCGCGATCATGTTGATTACATCGTGAAGTCGCGTAACGGCGAGGCAGGTCTCTTCGCCGAATCCGCCCAGATTTTCGAGGGCCAGCTCGTCGCCGATGGCTATCTCATCATCAAGCTGTTCTTCCACATCAGCAAAAAGGAACAGGCCAAGCGCCTCGAGGCCCTTGAAGCTGATAAGACGACCGCGTGGCGCGTCAACGAAGAGGATCTCTACCAGAACAAGAACTACGACAAGACGCTGCCTATCATCGACAAACTTCTCGAGCTCACCGATAACGCCGATGCCCCCTGGCACATCATCGCTGCCGAAAACCGCCGCGTGCGTCGCATCGAGTTTCTCGAGACGCTCGTTGCCGAAATCGAGGAGGGGTTGGCTCGCCACGTCAAGATCAAGGAGAACCCCGTCATCATCCCCGATGACTTCCCGCTGCCGCGCACGCGCCACGACCTCGTGGAGGTTCAGACGGTCGAGGAAATTCGTCACGATCTCACGATCGATCCCGAGGAGTACCGCAACGAGCTCAAGAAGGAGCAGGAGCGGCTCAACACCCTGCAATTCGAGATGTACCGCAGGCAGATCCCGATGATGCTCGTCTTCGAGGGTTGGGATGCGGCTGGCAAGGGCGGCGCCATCAAACGCATAGCCGCGGCGCTCGATGCCCGCGATTACCGCGTCATTCCCTCGGGCGCACCCACCAAACCCGAGAAGGAGCATCCCTTCCTGTGGCGTTACTGGGTCAGCCTGCCCAAGAGCGGGCATACCGCGATTTACGACCGTTCCTGGTACGGCCGTGTCATGGTCGAGCGTGTGGAGGGCTTTTGCACCGATTCCGATTGGCGTCGCGCCTTCGAGGAGATCAATGACTTCGAGTGGGAGATGTTCCGTACGGGTGCGCTGCTCATGAAGTTCTGGGTCGACGTGAGCCAGGACGAGCAGCTCGCGCGCTTCGAGGCGCGCAAGAACGACCCGGACAAGGCGTGGAAGCTCACGGACGAGGACTGGCGCAATCGCGAGAAGTATCCGCAGTACTGCGTGGCCATCAACGATATGCTACGCATGACCTCGACGTACTTCGCCCCCTGGAACATCATCGAGTCCGATGACAAGAAGTACGCGCGCATCAAGACGATCAAGGCCATCAACGCCGCGATCGAGGAACGCCTGAAACAGGATAAGAAGAATTAATCCCTCATTTGCCCTTGCCAAGAAAGACGAAGTGCGCATCGAGCCTGTCTGACATCAAAATAAACTCAGGTTCAGATAATAAATCACCTAAAACATACCATTCGCCGATAAATTGCGCACGTTTGCGATTACATTTGCAGTGAAACAACCGCTCATCCAAAAACTTCTTGACCCCTTATACGCGCGCGCATATCCTCTCGCTCGTGTATCACCCGTTTCGTAGCTTCATCGGACAACTATAAGGAGGATATAGTGCCGACTACCGTAACGTCCCAGGCCAACGTGTATCGCGATCGTCTCAGCTTCGCGAAGCTCCCCGAGGTCATGGACATCCCCAACCTGATTTCCATTCAGGTCGACTCGTTCAACAATCTGATGACCGAGGGCCTCGACGAAACCTTCGCGAGCATGTCTCCCATCGAGAACAGCGCGAAGACCCTTTGCGTCGAGTTCGGCGCCCACGAGTTTGGCGACCCCAAGCATTCCGTCGAGGAGTGCAAGAAGCGCGACATCTCGTACCAGGCTCCGCTCTTCGTCGACATTCGCTTCATCAACAAGGAGACCGGCGAGATGCAGGAGTCCAACGTCTTCATGGGCGATTTCCCGCTCATGACGAACCGCGGCACCTTCATCATCAACGGTACCGAGCGCGTCGTCGTCTCCCAGCTCGTTCGCTCGCCGGGCGTGTACTTCTCCGCCGAGCGCGATAAGACGAGCGATCGCACCATATATAATGCGAAGGTCATCCCCACGCGCGGCGCATGGCTCGAGTTCGAGACCGACAAGCGCGACGTGCTTTCCATCCGCATCGACCGCAAGCGCAAGCAGCCTGCGACGCTTCTTCTTCGCGCGCTCGGCATTGCCGAGACCCGCGACGAGATCATCGACCTGCTCGGCGATAGCGAGATGATCGAGCGCACGCTCGAGAAGGATCCGTCTTCCTCGCGTGAGGAAGCCCTCATCGAGCTGTACCGTCGCCTGCGTCCGGGCGAGCCGCCCACGGTCGATTCCGCGCGCAGCCTGCTCGAGGGTCTGTTCTTCAATCCCCAACGCTATGACCTCGCCAAGGTCGGCCGCTACAAGATCGACAAGAAACTCGGCATCGAGAGCGACTCCTCCACGCTCACAGTCGAGGATATCGTCACCGCCATGCGCTACATCATCAACCTCGCCGAAGGCAAGCCTGGCTATCAGGTCGATGACATCGACCATTTTGGCAACCGCCGCATCCGCACGGTCGGCGAGCTCATCAAGAACCAGTTCCGCATCGGCATCAGCCGCATGGAGCGTGTCGTGCGCGAGCGCATGTCCACCTTCGATCCCGAGGACATCTCGCCGCAGTCGCTCATCAACATTCGTCCGATTGTCGCCGCCATCAAGGAGTTCTTCGGCTCCTCGCAGCTCTCGCAGTTCTTCGATCAGACCAATCCGGCAGCTGGCATCACGCACAAGCGCCGTCTGTCCGCACTCGGCCCGGGTGGTCTGTCCCGTGAGCGCGCCGGCTTCGAGGTTCGCGACGTTCACACTTCGCACTACGGCCGCATGTGCCCCATCGAGACGCCTGAAGGCCCGAACATCGGTCTTATCGGCTCGCTGGCAACCTATGCTCGCGTCAACGACTTCGGCTTCATCGAGACGCCGTACCGTCGCGTCGTCGATGGCAAGATCACCGATGATGTCGACTATCTGACCGCGGACGAGGAGGAGAACTACTCCATCGCCCAGGCAAACGAGCCCTTCGATCCCAAGACGCGCGTGTTCGGTTCCGTCGACGAGAAGACCGGCAAGTTCGTTGCCGCCAAGCGCGTCGTCTGCCGCACCAAGAACGCCGATGGCGTCTTTGGCGATCCCGAGGAAGTGCCCGTCGAGGACGTGCAGTACATGGACGTGTCTCCGCGCCAGATGAACTCGGTCGCCACCGCGCTCATTCCCTTCCTCGAGCACGATGACGCCAACCGCGCCCTCATGGGCTCGAACATGCAGCGTCAGGCCGTGCCGCTGCTTCGCCCGCAGGCTCCGCTCGTGGGCACCGGCATGGAGCATCGCATCGCGTCCGACTCCGGCGAGCTGCCCCTGGCCAAGCACGCCGGCACCGTCAGCTACGTCGATGGTGCGCGTGTCGAGGTCACCGACGAGAACGGAGACGTCGACACCTACACGCTGCCCAAGTTCCAGCGCTCCAACCAGAGCGGTTGCATCAACTACAAGCCGCTCGTGAAGTACGGCGACGAGGTTCACATGGGCGACGCCCTGGCCGATGGTCCCTCCACCGACCACGCTGAGCTCGCCTTGGGCCAGAACCTCATGATCGCCTACATGCCGTGGGAAGGCTACAACTACGAGGACGCCATCATCATCTCCGAACGCGTCGTCGCCGAGGACCTCCTCACGTCCATCCACATCTCCGAACACGAGATCGACGCACGTGACACCAAGCTCGGTCCCGAGGAGATTACCCGCGAAATCCCCAACCTCTCCGAGGATATGCTCGGCAACCTGGACGCCGACGGTGTCATTCGCATCGGCGCCGAGGTGCATCCGGGCGACGTGCTCGTCGGCAAGGTCACGCCCAAGGGCGAGACCGAGCTCACCGCCGAGGAGCGCCTGCTACGCGCCATCTTCGGCGAGAAGGCCCGCGAGGTTCGCGACACGTCCCTGAAGATGCCGCACGGTGCCTCGGGTCGCGTCATCGGCATCTCGCAGTTCTCGCGCGCCGCCGGTGACGAGCTTCCCCCGGGAATCAACGAGCTCGTGCGCGTGTACGTCGCGCAGAAGCGCAAGGTGCAGCAGGGCGACAAGCTCTCCGGTCGCCACGGCAACAAGGGCGTCATCTCGCTGGTGCTCCCGGTCGAGGACATGCCCTACATGGCCGATGGCACGCCTGTCGACGTCATCCTCAATCCCCTGGGCGTACCCTCCCGTATGAACGTCGGCCAGCTGCTCGAGAACCACCTGGGTTGGGCCGCGCTCAATGGCTGGAACGACGATCCCAAGAGCGACGAGCCGGTCGATGGTCCCTTCTTCGTGTCCACGCCGATTTTCGACGGCGCGACCGAGGAGGAGATCTCGGACGCCATCATCAAGGGCAACCGCAACCGCGTGAACAAGGCGAAGAAGCGCTACGGCGACAAGTTCTACGAGCCGTTCGTCGCCCAGCTTTCCGCCACGGGCAAGGCCGACCTCTACGATGGCCGCACGGGCGAGAAGTTCCGCGAGCCGATTACCGTGGGCCAGACCTACATGCTCAAGCTCTCGCATATGGTCGACGACAAGATTCACGCCCGCTCGACCGGCCCCTACAGCCTCATCACCCAGCAGCCGCTCGGTGGTAAGGCCCAATTCGGCGGCCAGCGTTTCGGCGAGATGGAGGTCTGGGCGCTGTACGCGTACGGCGCAGGCAACGTTCTGCAGGAGATCCTCACGGTCAAGTCTGACGACACGGCCGGTCGCGTCAAGGCGTACGAGTCCATCGTCAAGGGCGAGAACATTCCGGCTCCCGAGCTTCCCGAGTCGTTCAAGGTCCTCGTCAAGGAGATGAAGTCGCTCGCGCTCGACGTCGAGCTCATCGGCCATGACGGAAAGGACGAGACCGACGTTCTCACCGAGACTACCGAGATTCTCGACGCGAGCAGCGAGGTCGCCGAGGCCGGGGATTCCGGCATCGACCTGGACCTCGACGCGCTCGACATGCTCACGGACGGCATCGCGCAGATGAACGCCGGCGCAGATGACCTGCTGGGTATTCCCGAAGGCGGCGACGAGCTCATCGGCTCGTCGGTTTCCGATAATGGCGACGAGGTCATGATCGGTGCTGCCGTCGGCGACGATGACGATGCGCCCGTCGACCCCAGCGAGGGTCTGATCGGCGGCATCATCACCGAGGACAATCCCTACCACGACGAGATCGAGGAGGCTCTCGAGGACCAGGCCGCCGAGTCTGCGATCGAAGAGGATCAGGACGCGTACATCGACGAGGCCGAGGAGCTTATCGGAGATGCGTCTGCCGATCCCGGCATCGCGATCGACGTGAACGTGGACGAGCAGCCCGATATGGACGACGACACTGAGGGAGAGGAGTAGGCCATGACCGTATTTGACGTCAATAACTTTGATGAGTTCCACATTGGCCTGGCAAGCGCCGAGAAGATCCGCTCCTGGTCGCACGGTGAGGTCAAGAAGCCCGAGACCATCAACTACCGTACCCTCAAGCCCGAAAAGGACGGCCTGTTCTGCGAGAAGATCTTCGGCCCGACCAAGGACTGGGAGTGCGCCTGCGGCAAGTACAAGCGCATTCGCTTCAAGGGCATCGTCTGCGAGCGCTGCGGCGTCGAGGTGACTCGTGCCCGCGTGCGTCGCGAGCGCATGGGCCATATCGAGCTGGCCGCTCCCGTGAGCCACATCTGGTACTTCAAGGGCAGCCCGAGCCGTCTCGGCTACCTGCTCGACATCTCGCCCAAGGATCTCGAGAAGGTCCTCTACTTCGCGAGCAACATCATTACCTGGGTTGACAAGGAGGCCCTGGCCGAGGACGCGTCCGAGCTCGAGGAAGAGCTCGCGGCAAGCCTCGAGGAGCTCGATTCCGAGCGTGATCGCCTGATTCAGATGACGCGCCATCAGTCGACCGAGTACTTCGACGAGAACGGCGAGCGCGAGTACGACGAGGAAGACCTCATGACCCCGGAAGAGGTCGAGGAGGAGATCGCCGACCTGCGCGAGGAGTTCGAGGAGCGCAAGGACCTGCGCACCGAGGCGTACGAGACCCTCATGCGCATCGAGCCCAAGATGCTCATCTCGGACGAGACGCTCTATCGTGAGTTGCGTCTCAACTATCGCGATTACTTCCGCGGCGGCATGGGCGCCGAGGCCGTACGCGACCTGCTCGGTGACGTCGACCTCGAGGCCGCGGCTGAGGAGCTGCGCGAGATCATCGCCACGGGCAAGGGCCAGAAGCGCGCCAAGGCCGTGAAGCGCCTCAAGGTCATCGAGGCCTTCATCCGCAGCAACAACAATCCGACGGACATGATCCTCGACGTCATTCCGGTCATTCCGCCCGACCTACGCCCCATGGTGCAGCTCGACGGCGGCCGCTTTGCCACGAGCGACCTCAACGACCTGTACCGTCGCGTCATCAACCGCAACAACCGCCTCAAGAAGCTGCTCGACCTCTCGGCTCCCGACATCATCGTGAACAACGAGAAGCGCATGCTCCAGGAGGCCGTGGACGCCCTCTTCGACAACGGTCGACGCGGTCGTCCCGTCGTGGGCCCGGGCAATCGTCCGCTCAAGTCGCTTGCCGACATGCTCAAGGGCAAGCAGGGCCGCTTCCGCCAGAACCTTCTGGGCAAGCGCGTAGACTACTCCGGCCGTTCGGTCATCGTCGTCGGTCCGCAACTTAAGATCTACCAGTGCGGCCTTCCCAAGCAGATGGCCCTCGAGCTGTTCAAGCCCTTCGTCATGAAGCGCCTGGTCGAGCTCGAGCAGGCGGCCAATATCAAGGCGGCCAAGCGCATGGTCGATCGTGGCGCGTCGCTGGTCTGGGACGTGCTCGAGGAGGTCATCACCGACCATCCCGTGCTGCTCAACCGCGCACCGACCCTGCACCGCCTCGGCATCCAGGCCTTCGAGCCCGTGCTCGTCGAGGGCAAGGCCATCCGCCTGCATCCGCTCGTCTGTACGGCGTTCAATGCCGACTTCGACGGTGACCAGATGGCCGTGCATGTGCCGCTGTCCAGTGAGGCGCAGGCCGAGGCCCGCGTGCTCATGCTCAGCTCCAACAACATCAAGTCGCCTGCTCATGGCAAGCCGCTCACCATCCCGACGCAGGACATGATCATCGGCATCTACTACCTCACCGCCGCTCGTGACGGCTTCGAGGGCGAGGGCCGCTGCTTCATGGACTTCAAGGACGCGCAGAACGCCTATGACGCTCGCGCGGACGTCGACCTGCAGGCCAAGATCTTCGTGCGCCTCAAGTACGACACCAAGGTCGAGACCTCCTATGGCGTCTACGAGGACAAGAAGGCTGGCGAGCGCATCGAGACCACCATCGGCCGCATCATCTTCAACAGCGTGCTTCCCAAGGACTATGCCTTCATCAACCACGGCATGGACAAGAAGGAGGTCGGACGCCTCATCGAGGATTGTGCCAACACGTACAAGACGCCCGAGATGATGCAGATCCTCGATGGCCTCAAGGCCCTCGGCTTCCATTACGCCACGCGCGCCGGCGTTACGGTATCGGTCTACGACGCGACGATTCCGCCGAATAAGGCCGACATCCTCGCCGAGGCCGACAAGAAGGTTGCCGCCGTCGAGGAAGACTACGAGATGGGCTTCATGAGCGCCGACGAGCGCCATCGCCAGATCGTCGAGATCTGGACCGTCGCCAACGAGGACGTCGGCAATGCCATGGCTGACAACTTCGACCGCTTCAACCCGATCTACATGATGGCCTTCTCCGGTGCCCGCGGTAACATCAAGCAGATTCGACAGCTCGCCGGTATGCGTGGCCTCATGGCCGACCCGAAGGGCGAAATCATCGACCGTCCGATCAAGGCGAACTTCCGCGAGGGCCTGACCGTTCTCGAGTACTTCGTCTCGACGCATGGTTCCCGAAAGGGCATGGCAGATACCGCGCTGCGTACCGCCGACTCCGGTTATCTGACCCGTCGTCTGGTCGACGTCGCCCAGGACGTGATCATCCACGAGGAAGATTGCGGCACGAGCGACGGCATCGAGCAGCCCGTCATCAACCGCAAGGACGAGCCTGATACCAACCTGATCGGCCGCTGCCTGGCAGCCGACGCGGTTGATCCCGCCACTGGCGAGGTCGTCATCGGTGCGGGCGATTACATCGAGACCAACGAGGAGCTCGAGAAGATCGCCAACGCCGGTATCGAGACCGTGAAGATTCGCAGCCTCATGACCTGTCATGCGCATTCGGGCGTGTGCCAGAAGTGCTATGGCTTCGACTTGGCCGCCGGCCGTCCGGTTAACCTGGGCACCGCTGCCGGCATCATCGCCGCGCAGTCCATCGGCGAGCCGGGCACCCAGCTCACGATGCGTACCTTCCACTCCGGCGGTGTCGCGGGCGAGGACATCACGCAGGGTCTTCCGCGCGTCACCGAGCTTTTCGAGGCGCGCAAGCCCAAGGGCCTTGCCATCTTGGCCGAAATCTCCGGTACGCTGCAGATTTCCGCGACCAAGGACAGCCGCACGCTCACCATCCACAACGAGGACGGCGAGGTGCGCGAGTACCAGACGGGCGCACGCGCACAGCTCATGCCGGGCGTTTCCGACATGTGCACCGTCGAGGTCGGCCAGCAGTTGACCAAGGGCTCCATCGATCCGCATGAGCTCCTGCGCCTCACCGACGTCAACACGACGCTGCGCTACATCGTCGACCAGGTCCAGGACGTCTACACGTCCCAGGGCGTCGACATCAACGACAAGCACGTCGAGGTCATCGCGCGCCAGATGCTGCGCAAGGTGACGGTCACCGATCCGGGCAGCTCCAGGTTCCTGCCGGGCGCCCAGGTCAATCGCTACGAGTTCGAGGAAGAGGTCGACCGCATCATGCTCGAGGGAGGCGACGTGCCCACGGCGCGCCCGCTCATCCTCGGCATCACCAAGGCGGCGTTGGCCACCGACTCGTTCCTGTCCGCCGCCTCCTTCCAGGAGACCACCAAGGTGCTGACCGATGCCGCAATCGAGGGCAAGGTCGACAAGCTCCAGGGCCTCAAGGAAAACGTCATCATCGGCAAGCCCATCCCCGCGGGCACCGGCCTGAAGCGCTACCGCGACCTGCAGCTCACCTACAAGGGCGAGCGCATCGACCGCAGCGGTTCGAACAGCGACCGCCTGCCCGACTGGGCACCCGAGGAGCTCCGCGAAACCGAGAGCCTGCTGCCGCAGCCGCAGGAGTGGGCGCTCAACGGCGAGGAGTACCTGGGTGGTGCACCGGGCGACATGGCGATGTTCCTCAACGGCGGCTTCCTCGGCGGCCGTGGACCGCAACTCGCGCCCGAGCTCGCCAAGCTCTACCTCTTCGACGACCTGGGCGTCAGCCAGCGTTGGGCCAACAAGTTCAGCGAGGCGGGCATCGAGATGGTCGGCGATCTGGTCGGCAAGACCGAAGACGAGCTGTTCCGCATCGAGGGCATCGGCGTCAAGGCGATCGAGGAGCTCAGGGCCGGACTCGAAGCACGGGACCTTCTCTACATCCTCGACGACCCCAAGAAGAGCGACGAGCCGGATGCTTCGCAGCTGCTCGAGATGCTGTTCTCGCCGGAGGACGCCATGTACATGGGCGCAGAGGTTCCCCAGTCCTACAGCGCCGATCCCGACGATTTCATCGGCACGGCTCCGCAGCGTCACTCGTCTTCCGACGAGGCCGTTCTCAACGAGTTGCTCGGCGGTCTGGCCGACTCCGGATTCGGCATCACGGACGAGGAATCCGAGAAGCTGGAGAACGCGCAGGACGACGACGGCCTCATCGGCTAAGGCTGTCAAGCATTTTTTCGCTCGAAATACGCGAACAGAAAACCCCCGGTCACATGACCGGGGGTTTTCTTGGGATCAGGGGCGAAAAAAGTTTGGCCACACCCGGGTGCGTGGCGTTTGACAGCCTCAGATCAGACGAGTAGTCTACCGCCTTGCGCTTTTGAAACCTGCAAAAGCACCACTACGGTAAACCGGTAGCAAAACGAAAGGAACTACATTGCCTACCATTAATCAGCTGGTCCGCAAGGGCCGCGCGAAGGCAGTCGACAAATCCAAGTCGCCCGCCCTCAAGGGCAATCCCCAGAAGCGTGGGGTTTGCACGCGCGTCTACACCGCAACCCCCAAGAAGCCCAATTCGGCTCTTCGCAAGGTTGCCCGTGTCCGTCTCGTCAACGGCATGGAAGTCACCGCTTACATCCCCGGCATCGGCCACAACCTGCAGGAGCACTCGATGGTGCTCATCCGCGGCGGCCGCGTCAAGGACCTCCCCGGTGTCCGCTACAAGATCATCCGCGGTACGCTCGATACCGCTTCCGTGTCCGACCGTGCTCAGGCCCGTAGCCGCTACGGCGCCAAGAAGCCCAAGAACTAAGAAGGGGGAGAGATATGCCACGTCGTTCCGCTGCAGTACGCCGCGAGATCACTCCGGATGCTGTATACAACAATCGCCTCGTCACGCAGCTCATCAACAAGATCCTGCTCGACGGCAAGCGCTCGACTGCCGAGAGCATCGTCTACGGTGCGTTTGACATCGTCGAGGCCAAGACCGGCGAAGATCCCCTGAGCGTCTTCAAGAAGGCCATGGACAACGTCCGCCCGACCGTCGAGGTCAAGCCCCGTCGCGTCGGCGGCGCCACGTACCAGGTGCCCACCGAGGTCAACTCCCGCCGCGCCACCACGCTCGCCATCCGTTGGATCGTCGGCTATTCGCGCGACCGCAAGGAGCGCAGCATGGCCGAGCGCCTCGCCAACGAGATCATGGATGCATCCAATGGTCTGGGCGCGTCCGTCAAGAAGCGCGAAGACGTCTACAAGATGGCCGAATCCAATCGCGCCTTCTCTCACTATCGCTGGTAGGAGGTATACACAATGGCAACGAAGAAAACTCCGCTCGAGGATACCCGCAACATCGGCATCATGGCTCACATCGATGCCGGCAAGACCACCACGACCGAGCGCATCCTCTACTACACGGGCAAGACCCACAAGATCGGCGAGGTTCACGACGGCGCTGCGACCATGGACTGGATGGTCCAGGAGCAGGAGCGCGGCGTGACGATCACCTCCGCCGCCACCACGTGCTTCTGGGACAAGGACGGCAAGTCCTACCGCATCCAGATCATCGACACCCCGGGTCACGTTGACTTCACCTCCGAGGTCGAGCGCTCCCTGCGCGTCCTCGATGGTGCCGTCGCCGTGTTCGACGCCGTCGCCGGCGTGCAGCCGCAGTCCGAGACGGTCTGGCGCCAGGCCTCCCGTTACGAGGTTCCCCGCATTGCGTTCATCAACAAGTACGACCGCATCGGCGCGAACTACTTCCACGCGATCGACACCATGAGGGATCGTCTGGGCGCTCATGCCGTCGCCGCTCAGGTTCCGATGGGCGAGGAAGATCATTTCTGGGGCGTCATCGACCTCGTCACCATGACTGCATGGGACTTCAAGGCCGATGACAAGGGCATGACCTACCCCGAGCCCATGGACGCTATCCCCGACGAGTTCGTCGACATCGTCGAGGAGCGTCGCGCCGAGTTGCTCGAGGCTGCCGCCGATTACGACGACGAGCTCATGGAGCTCGTCCTCATGGACGAGGAGATTCCCGTCGACCTGCTGAAGAAGGCCCTGCGCGCTGGCGTTCTCGCCAACGATCTCAACCTCGTGTTCGTGGGCTCCGCCTACAAGAACAAGGGTGTCCAGGAGCTGCTTGACGCCGTCGTCGACTACCTGCCCAGCCCGCTCGACGTGCCGCCCGTCACCGGCATCAATCCCGATACCGACCAGGAGGAGGAGCGCAAGCCGTCCAACAAGGAGCCGTTCTCGTCCCTGGCCTTCAAGATCATGACCGATCCCTACGTTGGCAAGCTCACCTACCTGCGCGTCTATTCGGGTCGTCTGGACTCCGGTTCCTATGTCGTCAATGCCAACAACGGCAAGAAGGAGCGCATTGGTCGCATCCTCGAGATGCATTCCAACGAGCAGCATGATGTCGACTATTGCTCCACGGGCGACATCGTCGCGGCCGTCGGCCTCAAGAACACGACGACCGGCGAGTCCCTGTGCGACGAGGGCCATCCCATCATCCTCGAGTCCATGGACTTCCCCGATCCCGTTATCGACATCGCCGTCGAGCCCAAGACCAAGGCCGAGCAGGACAAGCTCGCCATGGGTCTGCAGAAGCTCGCCGAGGAGGACCCGACCTTCCAAGTCCACACCGACGAGGAGACCGGCCAGACCATCATCGCCGGCATGGGCGAGCTGCACCTCGAGATCATCATCGACCGTCTGACCCGCGAGTTCAAGGTCGAGGCAAACGTCGGCAAGCCGCGCGTCGCCTATCGCGAGAAGCCGGGTCACGAGGTCCTCAACGTCCAGGGCAAGTTCGTCCGCCAGTCCGGTGGTCGCGGTCAGTACGGCGACGCTATCATCAACATGCGTCCGGGCGAGCCGGGAAGTGGCTTCACCTTCGAGAACAAGATCGTCGGCGGTGCGATTCCCAAGGAATACATCCCGTCCGTCGAGAAGGGTATCGAAGAGGCCCTGCAGAGCGGTGTCATCGCCGGCTACCCCGTCCTCGACGTTGCCGTCGAGCTCGTCGATGGTTCCTACCACGATGTCGACTCCTCCGAGGCTGCGTTCAAGGTCGCCGGTTCCATGGCCATCAAGGAGGCCCTGCGCAAGTCCGATCCGATTCTGCTCGAGCCCGTCGAGAGCGTCGAGGTCGAGACGCCCAAGGAGTACATGGGCGATGTCATGGGCAACCTGAACTCCCGTCGCGGCCAGATTCAGGGCCAGGAGGAGCGTGGTACCGCAACTGCCATCACCGCGCTTGTTCCGCTGTCCGAGATGTTTGGCTACGCAACCGACCTGCGTTCTGCCACGCAGGGCCGTGCGTCCTACAACATGCAGTTCGACTCCTATCGTCCCGTTCCCAAGAGCGTGTCCGAGGAGATCATCAAGAAGGCTGGCGGCAGCGCCGAGTAGCGCGAATCCGCTTGATATATGGAGGTTTGAGTTAAGTGGCCAACAAGAAGCAAAAGATTCGCATCAGGCTCAAGGGCTACGATCACGAGATCGTCGACAAGTCGACCAAGCTCATCGTCGAGACCGCAGCCAAGACCGGTGCGCGTATCAGCGGCCCCATCCCGCTGCCGACCGAGCGTAACCTGTACACCGTCATCCGCTCGCCGCACGTCAACAAGGACTCGCGCGAGCAGTTCGAGATGCGCACGCACAAGCGCCTCATCGACATCCTCGACCCGACGCCCAACACCGTCGACTCGCTCATGCGTCTCGACCTGCCGGCTGGTGTCGATATCGAGATCAAGCTCTAAGGCAATAGGGCATAACGCATGCAGGGAAAGGGGGTCGCTCATGACGAGCGGCCCCTTTTTCACGTTCTGCGTCGAGCATGCTTTAAAAGAAATCGACGCGCGATTCCCAGATAATCCCGAACTTTTCCTAGCATTCCGTGGCGCACAGGGGTAATATATCGAACGCTGTGCATTTTTGGCGCGGTGTGTCTAACTCCTGGCGCAAATCTCACGTGCAAAGGGAGCAGGCTCGAAGCCGCGATCCGCTGAGAGAAAGCAAAACCGCTTTCCGCCTCAAGATCGCCTGACAGTAAGGTTGGTAATGGTCAACACGATTCTCGGCCGCAAGCTGGGCATGACGCAAGTCTGGGGAGAGGATGACACCATCATCCCCGTGACCGTCATCCAGGCTGGCCCCTGCGTTATCTCGCAGGTCAAGACCACCGACACCGACGGCTATGAGGCCGTGCAAATCGGTTTCGGTGACATCAAGGAAAAGAAGGTAAACAAGCCCATGCAGGGCCACTTCGCAAAGGCAGGCGTAGCGCCCATGCGCTACCTGCGCGAGGTCCGCGTCGAGGATGCCTCCGAGCATGCAGTCGGTGACACGCTCACCGTCGAGGCGTTCAACGATGTCGACAAGGTCGACGTCATCGGCGTCAGCAAGGGCAAGGGTTTCGCCGGCGTCATCAAGCGTTACGGTTTTGCCGGCGGTCCCGGTGGCCATGGTCACCACTTCCACCGCGCCCCCGGTTCGGTGGGCATGTGCGCTTACCCCGCACGCGTTCTCAAGGGTCTCCGTCTCCCCGGCCACATGGGCTGCGACCGCGTCACGGTCCGCAACCTTAAGCTGGTGCGCGTTGACGAGGAGAACAACCTCATGTTGGTCAAGGGTGCCGTTCCTGGTGGCAAGGGCGCTCTCGTTCAGATCCGTATGGCTTAGAGGAGGGCAGATCAATGGCACAAATCAAGATCACTGACTCCGCTGGCAAGTCTGCGGGTACGATCGAGGTATCCGATGGCATCTTCGCCATCGAGCCCAACGGCGCATGCATCCATCAGGTCGTTCGCAGCCAGATGGCCGCTCGTCGTCAGGGTACGCATGACACCAAGACCCGCGGTCAGGTTTCCGGCGGTGGCCGTAAGCCGTTCCGCCAGAAGGGTACCGGCCGCGCCCGTCAGGGCACGACGCGCGCCGCGCAGTTCCGTCATGGCGGCGTTGTCTTTGGCCCGCATCCCCGTTCCTACGCTTTCCGCGTGAACAACAAGGTCGTCAAGCTCGCCATGGCATCCGTGCTTTCCGGCAAGCTCGCGGCAGACGAGCTCTTCGTCGTCGACGGCTTCAACTTCGAGAAGCCCTCGACCAAGGCCGCTGCCAAGGCTCTCGAGGCCCTCGGTTGCAAGGGTCGCGTCACCGTCGTCGTCAATGACGAGGACGTCAACTCGTTCCTTTCCTTCCGCAACCTCGAGAAGGTTCGCGTCATCGGCGCCTCCGAGTCCAACACCTACGACCTGCTCGATAACGGGTCTCTGGTCATGACCAAGGACGCCGTCGAGTATGTTCAGGAGGTGCTGAGCTAATGGAGGCACGTCAGATCATCATCCGCCCGATCATCACCGAGCGTTCGTTCGACATGCAGGACTTCAATCGCTACACGTTCGAGGTCGCCAAGACTGCCAGCAAGATCGAGATTGCCAAGGCAATCGAGGAGATCTTCAACGTGCATGTCACCAAGGTGAACACCGCCAACGTGAAGTCCAAGCCCAAGCGTCAACGCTACGTTCAGGGTCGCACGCGTACCTGGAAGAAGGCCATCGTCACGCTCGCCGAGGGTGACAAGATCGAGCTGTTCGCCAGCCAGGATTAATCGGTTACTGAGTTTCCCCTTGGTGCGGGGAGACTTTAAGGGTGTCGAGCGCTCGACATGGAGCCACCCGGCACCGTGGTAAATCCGGAGTCGACAACCGTATGGAGGTGCACCACCTCCGTTCCCATAGCGGTTGAGCGGCCATCGGAGCAAAGGAGTTTGTTCATGGGAGTAAGGAAGTACAAGCCGTCTTCTCCGGGACGTCGTTTCCAGACGGTCTCTGACTTTGCAGAGATCACGACGACGACCCCCGAGAAGTCGCTGCTCGAGCCGTTGCCCAAGAAGGCCGGCCGCAATAACTATGGTCGCATCACGACCCGTCATCAGGGTGGCGGCCACAAGCGCAAGTATCGCAAGATCGACTTCAAGCGTCGCAAGGATGGCATCCCGGCCAAGGTCGCGTCCATCGAGTACGACCCGAATCGTTCCGCGCGCATCGCGCTGCTCAATTACGCAGATGGCGCCAAGGCGTACATCCTGCAGCCCAAGGGTCTCAAGGTCGGCGACACCGTCGAGTCCGGTCCCGAGGCTGACATCAAGCCGGGTAATGCCCTGCCGCTGGCCAACATCCCCGTCGGCACGCTCGTGCACGCCGTCGAGTTCCAGCCGGGCAAGGGTGCCGCCATGGCGCGCAGCGCCGGTACGAGCATCCAGCTCATGGGCAAGGAGGGTGGCTACGCCATCCTGCGCATGCCGAGCTCAGAGATGCGCCGCGTTCTGCTCGACTGCCGTGCCACTGTTGGCGAGGTCGGCAACGCCGAGCACTCCAACATCCGCATCGGCAAGGCCGGTCGCAAGCGCTGGATGGGCGTGCGTCCTACCGTCCGCGGTACCGTCATGAACCCCGTCGACCACCCGCATGGTGGTGGCGAGGGCAAGAACAAGTCCGCCGGTCGTCATCCGGTCACCCCGTGGGGCATCCCCACCAAGGGTCATCGTACGCGTAACCCCAAGAAGGCGTCGGGTAGGCTCATCATCCGTCGTCGCAAGAAGTAATCGAAGGAGATAACCGTGAGTAGAAGTCTCAAGAAGGGCCCCTACGTGGAGCCGCGCCTCCTCGAGCGCATCATTGCGATGAACGAGGCTGGCGAGAAGAACGTCATCAAGACCTGGAGCCGTTCTTCGACGATCTTCCCCGAGATGGTGGGTCACACCATCGCCGTGCATGATGGTCGTCGTCATGTTCCCGTCTACGTCACCGAGTCAATGGTCGGACACAAGCTGGGCGAGTTCTCCCCGTCCCGCACGTTCCGCGCCCACAAGAAGGATTAGGAGGAGCGTAAATGCAAGCTAAAGCTGTTGCGAAGTACGTTCGCGTTTCTCCGCGCAAGGCGCGTATCGTCGTTGACAAGATCCGCGGCAAGGAAGTCGTCGACGCTCTGGACATCCTGCGCTTCAACGAGCGCGCGATTTCCGAGGTCGTTTCCAAGGTCGTCTCGTCTGCGGCCGCCAACGCCGAGAACAAGTACGGCGTGCGTCCGGAGAATCTCGTGGTCAAGGCCGCCTATGTTGACGAGGGCCCGACCATGAAACGCTATCGCCCGCGCGCAAAGGGTTCCGCGAGCCCCATCATGAAGCGCACGAGTCATATCACCATCATCGTAGCTACGCGAGAGGAGGCGTAAGGGTCATGGGTCAGAAAGTTAAGCCGACAGGCTTCCGCCTTGGCATCACCGAGGACTGGCGCAGCCGCTGGTATGCGGGTAACGACTACGCCGCCACGCTCGAGAACGATCTCAAGCTGCGCAAATACGTCGAGAAGAAGCTCAGCAATGCCGCCCTTTCTCGCGTGGAGATCGAGCGAGCTGGCGACAAGATCAAGGTCATCATCACGACTGCCCGTCCGGGCATCGTCATCGGCAAGAAGGGCGCCGAGGTCGACGTGCTTCGCAAGGAGCTCGAGAAGATCTCCGGTGGTCATGTGAGCGTCGAGGTCATCGAGGTCAAGCGTCCCGAGCTTGACGCCAACCTCATCGCGCAGTCCATCGCCGAGCAGCTCGAGGGACGCGTCGCGTTCCGCCGTGCCATGCGCAAGGCCGTTCAGTCCGCGCGCAAGTCGGGTGCCCAGGGTATCCGTATTCAGTGCTCCGGTCGCCTGGGTGGTGCCGAGATGAGCCGCCGCGAGTGGTACCGCGAGGGCCGCGTGCCCCTGCACACCCTGCGTGCGATGATTGACTATGGTTTTGCCACCGCCCACACCACGATGGGCTCCTGCGGCATCAAGGTCTGGGTGTATTACGGCGAGGTCCTTCCCGGCCAGGACAAGAAGAATCCTGCGCTCGAGGGCACGTCTGCCCAGCGTCGCGGCCGTGGCCGTCGTGGCGAGAGGAGGGATCGCTAATGTTGATGCCCAAGCGTTCCAAGTTCCGCAAGGTTCAGCGCGGTTCCATGAAGGGTAAGTCCAAGGGAGGCAACAACCTCAACTTCGGCTCCTATGGCATCCAGGCGCTCGAATCCCATTGGATTACCAACCGTCAGATCGAGGCCGCTCGTATCGCCATGACCCGTTACATGAAGCGTGGTGGCCGCGTGTGGATCACGATCTTCCCGGGTAAGCCCATCACCAAGAAGCCGGCAGAGACCCGCATGGGCTCCGGCAAGGGCAATCCCGAGGAGTGGGTGGCCGTCGTCAAGCCGGGCCGCATCATGTTCGAGATCGATGGCGTCCAGCCCGACGATGCTCGCGAGGCCATGCGCCTTGCCATCAACAAGCTGCCCATCAAGTGCAAGATGGTGTTCCGCGAAAACGCCGCCGAGCGCGCAGCCGAGTACGCCAAGGCGCATGCCAAGGATTCCGCTCGTGGTCGCTCCAAGGCAGCCAAGGATACCGCTGCAGCTGCCGCTGCTGCCGCCACCACCGAGGAAGAAGGGGGCGACGAGTAAATGAAGCCTGCAGAGATTCGCGAGCTCACCACCGACGACCTCAATGACAAGCTGACCGAGGCGCGCACCGAGCTCTTTAACCTTCGTTTCCAGATGGCCACCAGCCAGCTGGACAACACCGCGCGCGTGAAGGTCGTCAAGAAGGACATTGCCCGTATTTGCACCGAGCTGCGCGCACGCGAGATTCGCGCCGCAGCCGAAGCGACCGCTTAAAGAAAGGAGCGAAACCTAAATGAACGAAGAGCGTAATCGTCGTAAGGTTCGCCAGGGCGTCGTCGTCTCGGCTACAAACGACAAGACCATCGTCGTGCAGATCCAGGAGCGCAAGCCGCATCGTGTCTACGGCAAGATGATCACCACCACCAAGAAGTTCCACGCGCATGACGAGGGCAACGAGGCCGGTGTGGGCGATACCGTCCGCATCATGGAGACTCGTCCCCTCTCCAAGCAGAAGCGCTGGCGTCTCCTCGACATCGTCGAGAAGGCCAAGTAGTCAGCTAGAGTAGCAGGAAGGTACTCCCATGATTCAGATGCAATCAATGCTGACTGTTGCTGACAACAGCGGTGCGCAAAAAGTCCAGTGCATCAAGGTTCTCGGCGGTTCGAAGCGCCGTTATGCCGGCCTGGGCGACATCATCGTCTGCAGCGTCAAGGAGGCAGCTCCTAACAGTCAGGTCAAGAAGGGCGATGTCGTGCGTTGCGTCATCGTTCGTCTCAAGAAGGAAGTCCGTCGCAAGGACGGCTCCTACATCAAGTTCGACGAGAACGCCGCCGTCGTGGTTGACGACTCCGGCGCTCCCCGCGGCACGCGTGTCTTCGGGCCCGTCGCCCGTGAGCTGCGCGACCGCAAGTTCATGAAGATCGTCTCCCTCGCACCCGAGACGCTTTAGGGGAAGGTGAGAAGAAGATGACGAAGATGAACATCAAGACAGGCGACACCGTCAAGGTCATCGCCGGCAAGGACAAGGGCGCACAGGGCGAGGTCCTCTTCGCCTTTCCCGAAAAGGGGCGCGTGACCGTCCAGGGTGTCAACCTGGTGCACAAGGCGCTTCGCCCGACCCAGGCCAACCCCAACGGTGGCATCGATACCCGCGAAGCGGCTATCGACGTCTCCAACGTCATGCTGGTCTGCCCGTCGTGCGGCCTGCCGACTCGCATCGGCTTCAAGGTCGACGAGGACGGCAAGGTTCGCGTCTGCAAGAAGTGCGGCAAGGTTATCGACTAACGCAGCACGCCGTCTGGTTTTATAGGCCCTCCATGTGGAGGGGGCGAGGTCGGAAACCCCGCCTTAAATCTCGAAGGAGTTAAGAACTATGGCACCACGTCTCAAGGAGAAGTACTACAACGAGCTCGCCGTCAAGCTCAAAGACGAGCTCGGCATCGAGAATGTCAACGACATTCCCAAGCTCGAGAAGATCGTCGTCAACATGGGTGTTGGCGATGCGGCGACCGACAGCAAGCTCATGGATGCAGCCGTCGAGGATTTGCGCGTCATCACCGGCCAGCAGCCGATGATCTGCCGTGCCAAGAAATCCATCGCAACCTTCAAGCTGCGTGCCGGCATGCCGATCGGCGCTAAGGTCACCCTGCGCGGCGACCGCATGTACGAGTTCTTCGATCGCCTCATCGCGGCTGCGATTCCCCGCATCCGCGACTTCCGCGGCCTGTCCCCGCACAGTTTCGACGGTCATGGTAACTACTCGATGGGCGTTACCGAGCAGATCATCTTCCCGGAGATTGATTACGACAAGGTCGATCGTACCCGCGGCATGGACATCACGTTCGTGACGACCGCCAAGACCGACGACGAGGGCAGGGCCCTTCTCTCCGCTTTCGGATTCCCGTTTGCGGCATAGTGGGACAGTAAGGTAGAATATTCGATTGCTGTGCGTTTTCGCGCAGCAATCGGAGTTTAGCGGGAGATGCGCATCTCCCGCGAACAGGAAAGGATGAGCATTGGCAAAGAAATCGATGATCGCCAAGGCAAAGCGCGAGCCCAAGTTCAGCACGCGCGCGTACACGCGTTGCAACCGCTGCGGCAGGCCCCATTCGGTCTATCGCAAGTTCGGTCTGTGCCGAATCTGCCTGCGTGAACTTGCCCTTAAAGGCGAACTCCCCGGTGTCCGCAAAGCAAGCTGGTAAGGCTAGCCCGAGTAGACGCTGGGCTGCTTCGAAACAGGCGCGGCCATCACGGGTGGACGCGAACCGCTCGAGAGCAGTCATCAACGAACCATAGGAGGAATCAATGAGCACGACCGATTCGATCGCAGACATGCTCACGCGTATTCGAAACGCGAACACTGCGAACAAGGAGACGGTTTCCATGCCGTCTTCGCGAAAGCTCGTCGAGATAGCTCGCATCATGAAGGAAGAGGGCTATATCGCGGAGTACGAGATCATCTCGAAGGCGCCGCAAGACGAGCTGTTCATCACGCTGAAGTACGGGGACAAGAAGGAGAAGGTCATTCGTGGCCTGCGCCGCATTTCCAAGCCCGGTCTTCGCATTTACGCTGGCAAGAGCGAACTGCCCCGCGTTCTGGGTGGTCTCGGCACTGCCATCATTTCCACGTCCAAAGGTGTCATGACCGATCGCGATGCCCGCATTGCCGGTGTCGGCGGCGAGGTCCTGGCATATATCTGGTAAGAGCCGAGAAGGGAGCATACACATGTCGCGTATTGGCAAGCTGCCCGTTCCGGTTCCCGCCGGAGTCGAGGTAAAGATCGACGGCAACACCGTTACCGTCAAAGGTCCCAAGGGTGAGCTCACCCAGACCTTCAACGAGAATATGGCCATTAGCCTGGGCGAGGACGGCTCCATCGTCGTCGAGCGCCCCGATGACGCACGCGAGAACCGCGCGATGCACGGCCTGACCCGTTCTCTCATCAACAACATGGTCATCGGCGTGAGCGAAGGGTATTCCAAGACCCTCGAGCTCGTTGGCGTCGGTTACCGTGCCGCACTCAAGGGGGGCAAGCTCGAGATGACGCTCGGCTTCTCGCACCCCGTCATCGTGGATGCCATCGATGGCGTCACGTTCGAGTGCCCCGAGCCCACGATCATCAACATCAGCGGCATTGACAAGCAGCTGGTCGGTCAAGTTGCCGCGGACATTCGCGCCTACCGCAAGCCCGAGCCGTACAAGGGCAAGGGCATTCGCTACCAGGGCGAGCACATCCGCCGCAAAGAGGGCAAGGCAGCCAAGTAATAAGCGTGCGCCGGCCGTTGCGCCGGTTGATTTCAAGGAGAACGGTACAGTATGGACAAGCTCAAGGCAAAGAAGGCGAAACTGCAGCGTCGCCAGCGCCGCGTGCGTGGCAAGGTTGCAGGTACGCCCGAGCGTCCGCGCCTGCGCGTGACGCGTTCCAACACTAACATCTACGCTCAGGTCATCGACGATGTCGCTGCCGTCACGTTGGCAAGCGCGTCTTCGCTTGACAAGCAGGTCAAGGCCACCGGCAAGAGCGGTGGCAACATCGAAGGTGCTGCCGAGGTGGGCAAGCTCATCGCCCAACGTGCCCTCAACGCGGGTATCGGCGAGGTCGTATTTGACCGCGGCGGCAATCTCTACCATGGTCGTGTCAAGGCGCTCGCCGAGGGCGCCCGCGAAGCCGGCCTGAAATTCTAGGGGGAGGGAAACATGGCACAGAGGCCTAACAACAGGAAGTCAAACAGGCAGGCTGCACAGCAGGCTCCCGAACTCGAAGAGCGCGTTGTCTACATCAACCGCGTTTCCAAGGTCGTCAAAGGCGGCCGTCGCTTCGGCCTGACCGCGCTCGTCGTCGTCGGCGATCGCAACGGCAACGTCGGTGTCGGCATGGGCAAGTCCGCCGAGGTACCCATCGCCATCAGCAAGGGCGTCGAGGACGCCAAGAAGAACATGTTCAAGGTTCCGCTGACCGAGGAAGGCACCATTCCGCACGAGGTCATCGGCGAGTTCTCCGCCGGTCGCGTTCTGCTCAAGCCCGCCACGCCGGGTACTGGCGTCATCGCCGGTGGTCCGGTTCGCGCCCTGCTCGAGCTTGCCGGCGTCAAGGACGTGCTGTCCAAGTCGCTCGGCACCGACAATGCGATGAACATCGTCAAGGCGGCAGCCGAGGGCCTCAAGGAGCTCCAGAGCCCCCAGCAGGTTGCGGCACGTCGCGACATGACCGTTGCTGAAATCTACGGAAAGAAGGTTCAGTAATGGCTAACGCAAAGAAGACGCTGCGTCTGACGCAGGTTAAGAGCTCGATTGGCTACAAGGCCGATCAGGACAAGACGCTCAAGGCCCTTGGCCTGGGCAAGATCGGTTCCACGGTCGAGCAGGTCGACAACGATGCCATCAGGGGCATGATCTTCAAGGTCAAGCACCTGATCGAGGTCGAGAACATCTAGCAAGCACGTGATGGGCCGCATCGCCAGGGTGCGGCTCACGACAAGGTAGTCTGCCGGCGGCGAGCAGCCGGCTTCGTTCGCAGGATGCGGACGAACGCGAAAAGGAGACATCATGGATCTTTCTGAACTCAAGCCGGCCGAGGGATCGACCAAGAAGCGCAAGCGCGTCGGCCGCGGGCATGGCTCGGGCCATGGCGGAACGTCCGGCCGCGGCATGAACGGCCAGGCTTCGCGTGCCGGCGGCACCAAGGGCCCGGGTTTCGAGGGCGGCCAGACGCCGCTCGCGATGCGCCTTCCCAAGCTCCCCGGTTTCCGCAACGTCAACCGCAAGGAGTACGTGCCGGTCAACGTCGGTCGTCTTGACGAGAAGTTTGCTGCCGGCGAGACCGTCAACGGCGAGACGCTCGTCGAGAAGGGCATCATCAAGCACCCCGATGCGCTCGTCAAGGTTCTCGGCGATGGCGAAATCACCAAGGCCCTCACCATCCAGGTCGACAAGGTTTCCGCTTCTGCAAAGGCCAAGATTGAAGCGGCCGGAGGAAAGGTCGAGTAGCCGTGCTCAACGCACTCATTAACGCAATGAAGGTGAAGGAGCTTCGTCACAAGATCTTCTTCACCCTGGGAATCATAGCGCTGTATCGTGTTGGCTCGTTTATCCCCGTTCCCGGCATCCCGTTTGCCGACCTCGTGTCGAACTTCCGTGACACGAGCACGAACGCCGGTCTGCTCATGCTCAACCTGTTCTCTGGTGGCGCGCTCGAGTACTTCTCGGTGTTCTCGCTCGGCATCATGCCCTATATCACCGCCTCGATCATCATGCAGCTCATGCAGGGCATCATTCCCGCCCTGCAGCGCTGGCAGAAGGAAGGCGAGACCGGGCAGCGCAAGGTCACGCGCATCACGCGCTACCTGACGCTCGCGCTGGGCCTGATCAATGCCATCGGCTACCTGGTCCTGTTCCAGAACGCCTTCGGAGTCGATTTCTCCACGACGGGCATGCCCACGTGGCTGATCAGCGCGGTCATCATCATCACGCTCGTTTCGGGCACCGCTCTCATCATGTGGATGGGCGAGCTCATCACGCAGCGCGGCATTGGCAACGGCATGTCGTTGATCATCTTCGCGAACATCATCGCCCGCCTCCCGAGCGCGCTGCTCGATTCCATCCAGAACTCCACCGACCAGATGCAGGGCATCCTCATGACCGTGCTCATCATCGCCGTGATTCTCATCACGATTCCGGGCATCGTCTTCATCGAGCGTGGCCAGCGTCGCATTCCGGTGCAGTATTCCAAGCGTGTCGTGGGGCGCAAGGTCATGGGCGGCCAGTCCACGTACCTGCCGTTCAAGGTCAACGGTTCGGGCGTTATCCCCATCATCTTCGCTTCCGCGCTGCTCTACCTGCCTGCCCAGATCGCCGCGTTCTTCAGTGACGCGGGCTGGTTGCAGGCCGTCGCGAACTTCTGCTCCGCTGGCTGGGGCAACTGGATTCTGACCTTCGGGCTGATCGTCTTCTTCGCGTACTTCTACACGTCGATGATCTATCATCCGCAGGAGACGGCTGACAACCTGAAGAACAACGGCGGCTTCATCCCCGGCGTTCGCCCGGGTGGTGCGACCGTGCAGTACATCAAGAACGTGATCAACCGCATCACGCTTCCGGGTGCGATGTTCCTCGCGGCCATCGCGATCATCCCGTCCATCCTGTACTCGTTCACGGGCAACACCCTGATCCAGCTGTTTGGCGGAACCTCCGTCCTCATCATGGTCGGCGTCGCGCTCGACACGATGACCAAGCTGGAGAGCCAGTTGAAGATGCACAATTACGACGGCTTCTTCAAATAGACTGAGGAGAATTCTATGAACATCGTACTCCTGGGCGCCCCCGGCGCCGGAAAGGGCACCCAATCCGCTCGCCTCGTCGACGAGTTCGGCTTCACGCACCTTTCCACGGGCGACCTGCTTCGCGCGGCCGTCAAGGAGGGAACCGAGCTTGGCGTCAAGGCCAAGTCCTACATGGATGCCGGCGAACTCGTGCCCGACGAGGTTGTCATCGGCTTGGTCGAGGAGAAGCTCAAGGCTGCGCCCGAGGCATCGTTCCTGCTCGACGGCTTTCCGCGCACTCCGGCCCAGGCCGTCGCCCTCGATGGCGTGCTTGCCAATCTTGGCAAGAAGCTCGATTACGCAATCGCCCTCGAGGTCGATTCCGAGGCCCTCGTCGCGCGCATGTCGCAGCGCCGCGTCTGCCATGAATGCGGATATCCCGGCACCGTCGAGACGGGCCCGGTTTGCCCCAAGTGCGGCGGCGAGATGTACCAGCGCGCCGACGACAACGAGGAGACGGTGCGCAACCGTCTGGCCGTTTACGAGAAGTCGACGAGCCCCCTCATCGACTACTATCGTGGCAACGGCATTCTCATCGAGCTCGATGGCGGCAAGTCTCCCGATGACGTGTTCGCAGAGCTGAGGAAGGCCATCGGCAAGTAGAATCGCATGAAACGCTTTCGCTTGGATGGCGTCAAGATCAAGTCGCCAGCAAAAATCGAAGCGATGAAACGGGCCGGCCGCTTGAGCGCACAGGCGCTTGAGGCGGTCGGCCTGCTTGTTGCGCCGGGCGTCTCGACGGCCGAGCTCGATGCTTGCGCGGAGCGAGTTATCGTGGACGGCGGCGGGTGTCCCGCGTTCAATGGATACGGGGGCTTTCCGGCGACCATATGCGCCTCGGTCAACGACATGGTCGTTCATGGCATCCCCTCCCGTGAGGTCATCTTGCGCGAGGGCGACGTCATCTCGATCGATACGGGCGCCATCGTCGACGGGTGGGTGGGCGACAATGCCGCAACCTTTGCCGTCGGCGCGATCGACGATGAGAGACGTGCCTTGCTCGAGGCGTGCGAGGCATCGTTGGAGGCCGGCATCGTACAGGCGGTTCCCGGAAATCATCTGGGGGACATCGGGCATGCCATCCAACAAGTCGCTGGTCTGGCGGGTTTTGGCGTCGTGCGTAACTATGCAGGTCACGGTATCGGACGCAGCATGCACGAGCCTCCGCTTGTTCCCAACTATGGGCAAGTTCGCACGGGCATGCGTCTCGAACGGGGTATGGTCATTGCCATCGAGCCCATGCTCACGGCAGGCACCCATGAGGTTCGCACCATCGATGACGGATGGGGCGTCGTGACTTGCGATGGACGTCCCGCTGCGCACTTCGAGCGCACGGTCGCCATCACCGATGACGGACCGCTCGTCCTGACGCCGTGGAATCTCATGAAAAATTCACTGGAAACCAAAGACCTGTTGCAGTAGTATGTTTGATTACGTTTGTGATGATTCAAAATGGGAGAGATACGTCCGTGAGCAAAGAGGATGCAATTGAACTTGAGGGAAAGGTCGTCGAGCCCCTTCCCAATGCGATGTTCAAGGTCGAACTCGAGAATGGCCACCAGGTCCTGGCCCATATCTCGGGCAAGATGCGCATGCACTACATCAAGATCCTTCCCGGTGACAAGGTGACGGTGGAGCTTTCGCCGTACGACCTCGACCGTGGCAGGATCACCTATCGTTACAAGTAAGACCTGCGGCATACCGCATGCGATGGGATGCCTGGGCATTCCTGTCGCCGTAAACAAGAAAACTACCGCCTGCGGCTGGGCGTGACTATAAAACGAAGTGTCAACACTTTCGGAAAGGTAAGGACATTATGAAGGTGCGTCCTTCGGTAAAAAAGATGTGCGATAAGTGCAAGATCATCAGGCGTCATGGCAAGGTGTACGTGATTTGCGAAAACCCGCGCCATAAGCAGCGCCAAGGCTAAGAAGGGGAGCGACATTGGCTCGTATACTCGGTGTCGACCTTCCGCGCGACAAGCGCGTGGAGATTGGTCTGACTTACATCTACGGTATCGGTCTAACCCGCGCAAAGAAGATCTGCGAGGAGACCGGCGTTAATCCCGACACGCGCGTGCGCGATCTCACCGAGGAAGAGGTCGTCAAGCTGCGTGACAACATCGATGCAAACTACACGGTCGAGGGTGACCTGCGTCGCGAAACTTCGCAGAACATCAAGCGACTGATGGAGATTGGCTGCTATCGTGGCCTGCGCCATCGTCGTGGTCTGCCCGTTCGCGGTCAGCGCACTCACACCAACGCTCGTACCCGCAAGGGCCCGCGTCGCCAGATCGGCGCCAAGAAGAGGGGCTAGGTGAGAGGACAGCATGGCTAAGAAGCAACAGAGCACGACCCGCGTCCGTCGCGCAGACCGCAAGAACATCACGGTTGGTCAGGCTCACATCAAGAGCACGTTCAACAACACGATCGTTTCCATCACCGACACCCGCGGAAACGTCATTTCCTGGCAGTCCGCAGGTACGGTTGGGTTCAAGGGCTCCCGCAAGTCCACGCCGTTCGCGGCGCAGATGGCCGCCGAGAAGGCCGCCAAGATGGCGATGGAGCACGGCCTCAAGAAGGTCTCCGTCTTCGTCAAGGGTCCCGGAAGCGGCCGCGAGACCGCCATCCGCTCGCTCCAGGCCGCCGGTCTGGAGGTCGCGAGCATCCAGGACTGCACGCCCATCCCGCACAACGGTTGCCGTCAGGTCAAGCGTCGTCGCGTCTAGCTTAGAAAGGTAACAAGTCATGGCAATTAACAGGACCCCGGTTCTGAAGCGCTGCCGCCAGCTGGGCATCGACCCCATCGTGCTGGGCTATACCAAGGAATCCAAGAAGCAGCCCAAGCAGCGCCGTCGCCAGGAGAGCGAGTACGGCCGTCAGCTTCGCGAGAAGCAGAAGGCCAAGTTCATCTATGGCGTACTCGAAAAGCAATTCCGCGGCTACTTCCACAAGGCACGCCGCATGCAGGGAGTCACGGGCGAGAACCTCATGAGGATTCTCGAGTCCCGTCTCGACAACGTCGTGTTCCGTCTGGGTTTCGCGCGCACGCGCAAGGAGGCCCGCCAGACGGTCACGCATGGTCACATCACGGTCAACGGCAAGCGTGTCGACATCCCGTCGTATCGCGTGAGCGCAGGTGACCTCGTGGCAATCGCCCCCGCGGCAAAGGACCTTCTCGTGATCAAGAGCGCCCTCATCTCCAACGAGCGCGTCCAGGTTCCCGCCTGGCTCGAGGTCGACATCGAGAAGCTCCAGGGCAATGTCATTTCGCTGCCGACACGAGATCAGATCGATCTGGATATCCAGGAGCAGCTCATCGTCGAGCTTTATTCGAAGTAATTTTCACCCTGTCCTTATCCGGTTCGAGTCTCGAGGAGGCTACTTAATGACTGAGTTCATGAAGCCCAACATCACCGTCGAGCAAGTTGGCGACAATATCGCGCGATTCGTCATGGAACCGCTCGAGCGCGGCTATGGCCAGACGCTCGGTAACGGCATGCGTCGTGTCCTGCTGTCCTCCCTGGACGGCGCTGCGGCAACCGCCATCAAGATCGAGGGCGTGCAGCACGAGTTCACGTCCGCTCCTGGTGTCGTGGAGGATGTCACCGACATTGTTCTGAATATCAAGGGTCTCGTCTTCGCCCCCTTTGCCGGTGGCGAGGAGGCTACCGCAACGCTCTCCGCGCAGGGCCCCTGCGTGGTCACCGGCGCGGACCTGGAAGTCCCCACGGAATTCCAGCTCATCAATCCCGAGCATGTCATCGCGACGCTCTCCGAGGGCGCCCAGCTCGAGATGTCCGTCCGCATCGGCGTTGGCCGTGGCTACGTGCCTGCCGAGCGCAACAAGCGTCCGGAGGACCCCATTGGCATCATTCATGTCGATTCGCTGTTCTCGCCGATCCGCCGTTGCACCATGGACGTCACGGACACCCGCGTCGCCCAGCGCACCGACTACGACAAGCTCATTCTCGAGGTCGAGACCAACGGCGCGATCAGCCCCGTCGAGGCTGTCTGCCAGTCCGCCAACATCATCAACCAGCACATGATGGCCTTCCTGTCGCTCGACGAGAGCGGCGAGGAAGTCGAGGTGGCGAGCATCTTCGCCCCCGAGGGCCCGAGCAAGAACACCGAGCTCGAGAAGCAGATCGAGGATCTCGACCTGTCGGTCCGCTCGTACAACTGCCTGAAGCGCGCCGGCATCCATTCGGTGCGCCAGCTGGTCGAGTATTCCGAGAACGATCTGCTCAACATCCGCAACTTCGGCGCCAAGTCCATCGAAGAGGTCAAGGACAAGCTTCAGTCGATGGACCTCAGCTTGAAGCTTTAGTACGTAGGAGATTCAATGAGGCATTACAAGAAGGGCCGCAAGCTGGGTACCGATGCCAGCCACACCAAGGCCATGAAAAAGAACCTGGCGGTCGCCCTGTTTACCAACGACCGCATCAAGACCACGGTCACGCGCGCCAAGGAAGTTCGCGGTGACATTGACCGCATCATCACCTGGGCCAAGAAGGGTGACCTTCACTCCCGTCGCCTGGCCATCGCCGCCCTGGGCGACAAGGAGCTCGTCCGCGAGGTCTTCGAGAAGGCCGAGCAGGGCATGTGGGCAGATCGCAACGGCGGTTATACCCGCATCATGAAGCTTGGTCCGCGCAAGGGCGACAACGCCCCCATGGCGATTCTCGAGCTTGTCGAGGAGGCCGTCGTTCCCAAGGCCCAGGCCGATGACAAGCCCGCAAAGAAGTCCGCTGCCAAGAAGGGCGCGAAGTCCGAGGACAAGACCGCCGATGAGATCGAGGATCTGATCGAGGAGGGCACCGAGGACAAGAACGACAACGACAAGGACGATGTCGAGGAGTTCGCCGAAGGCGAGGAAGACCGCATCGACTCCATTGCCGAGAGCGATGTCCGCGAGGATGCCGTCGAGGCCGAGAAGGCCGAGGACGAAGCCTCCGTCGAGGATGCCGTTCTCGAGGCCAAGGAGGCCGAGGTGGCAAAGGCCGAGGCCGAGAACATCGAGAAGATCAAGGAGGAGGTCGCCGAGGAGGAGCGCGAGCTTATCGACGACGTCAATCCCATGTCCAAGGAGGAGCATGCCCTCGAGGACGCCGATGAGAAGGCCGAGAAGCACGAGGATGACGAGTAGCGAACTCGCTTCTCGTCGGGTGTGAAGATGACGCAGGCGCTCGCCTTTGGCACCTACATCCCCGGCACGAGCCCCATCCACGCTTTGAATGCGCAGGTCAAGGTTATCTTGGCCTGCGTTTTTTCCATTGCCGTGTTCTTCGTTGAGAGCTGGCCCGGGCTGCTCGTCATCACGGCGTTCGTCGCCATGCTCTACATGCTCGCGCGCGTTCCCGTGACCAAGGCGGCACGCGGCCTCGTTCCCGTCGCATTCATCCTCGTGTTCACCGTCGTCGTTCATGCCTTCAGCATCAGCATGGGCTCCTCGGCGGCACCGGGACTGAGCTCCGCGGGTTCCCTGGGGCTCACGCAAGAATGGGTCCTCTTCGGGAGCTTTGGCATCACGCTCGACGGATTGATGCGAGGCATTTTCTTCGCCCTGCGCATCGTGCTACTCGTGCTCATCTGCTCGCTCTTGACCTTCACGTCATCGATGATGGAGCTGACCGACGCCATGCTGCGCATGTTCGGTCCCCTCAGGCGCCTGGGGGTGCCCGTCGATGACATCGCCATGATGATCTCGATTGCCTTGCGCTTCATCCCCACGACGGCGCATGAGGCGCAGATGATCCAACTCGCGCAGAAGGCGCGGTGCGCGAACTTCGATGACGGCAACGTCTTCGTGCGGCTCAAGTCATGGGTTCCCGTGTTCGTCCCGTTATTCGTGCGCCTATTTCGTCGTGCCGACGATCTGGCCGATGCCATGGACGCGCGTTGCTATGCGGGTGGCAAGCGCACGCGCATGACCACGACGAGGGTTTCCGTGGGCGATATCGTGACGCTCGTCGTCGGCATCTTGGCGATTGTCGCGCTCTGCGTGTTCTTGTGAGGGGGGGGCGGAGGTGTCGCCGCTGCGCTCATAGTCCTGTGCTCGCTTGAAAGCGCCACTGGCGCTTTCTGCTCGTGCGGAAATCGCGCAGCGGCGACACCTCCGCCCTGTTTAATAGTGGGGCAAATGGCCTGTCCCCTTGTCCCACTCCCGCATCTGCCCATCCAGAAGGAGCCATTGATGAAGCAACAATCACTCGTTCTCACGCTTGCCTATAATGGCTCCGCGTATGCGGGGTTTGCCAAGCAGAAGGATCCGTGTCTCTGCACCATTCAAGGTGAGCTCGAACGCGCTCTGGCAACCTACTTTCGGCATCCCGTCGAGACCGTGTGCGCGGGGCGTACCGATGCCGGTGTGCATGCGCTTGGGCAAGTCGTGTCATGTGTGCTTGATGAGACCGACTTCGATGGTGTCACGCCCGGGCGCCTCACCATCTCGCTCAATGCGCTCACGCCCGATGACATCGTGATCAAGGCGGTGGACTTTGCACGTTCCGAGTTTTCCGCTCGCTTTGATGCAACGACTCGCGAGTATCGGTATCGCATCGTCACCGGACCTGTTCCGCCACTGTTTTTGTCGGACTTCGCTTGGTGGAGAAGGGGCGAGCTGGATATCGAAGCCATGTGCCAGGGCGCGGCCCATCTCATTGGCGAACATGACTTCAAGTCGTTCTGCAAGGCGGCAAGCGCCGAGGGAAAGACGACCATGCGGCGCGTCGACGAGATTTCCATCACGCATGAGGAGCAGATGGGGGAGAGCTGCCTGCTCGTCAAGGTCGTCGGCAACGCCTTTCTGCACTCGATGGTGCGCACCATCGTCGGCACGCTCGTGCAGGTGGGAGCTGGGAATCGCGAACCTGGCTGGGTCGCCGACGTGCTCGCGGCACGCGATCGCGGCGCGGCGGGCGAGACGGCTCCGGCTTGCGGCCTCACCTTCTGGCATGTGAATTACTGAGCAACGGGGGGATGAGACAGATGTGCCTGTCCAATGTGTCTCATCCCCCGTTGCCAGAGGCGTTGGGTTTCGTTATATTCCCTCATGACGAAAGGAGCATCATGGCAACTATTGACACCATCAGGAAAATCCTCGGCGACAACCTCTCCATCGAGCCGGAGCAGATCGAAGAGGACACCACGCTCGATTCCATCGACATCGACTCGCTCGACCTCGTAGAGCTCATCTGCGATATCGAGGATGCCGAGGGCATCGACTTCGGCGAGCCCGAAGGCCTCGAGACCATCGGAGACATCGTCGAGCATATCGACTCGCTCAAGTAGTTCATGAACAGAATCAGCGCGTGGCTCTACAACTTCATGCGGGGTAGATACGGCTTCGACCAGCTTGGGCAGGCCCTGAGCGTCGGAGTGGTCGTGATGTGGATCTTCTCGATTCTCTGCGGCGTGCTCGCCAACATGCTGCGCATGGTGTGGCTCGCTTGGTTGTCGACCATCCTCAACTGGGTCGGCCTCATCCTGATTGTTCTCATGGTCTTTCGCGTGCTCTCGCGTAACCATGATGCGCGTCGTGCCGAGAACGAGGCCTTCCTGCGGCGTCGCGGCAAACGTGCTGAGCGCAAGCGTACATCGTCGAGAGACATCTCGTCGAAAAAGAGGGCCGAGACCAAGGGCGCAACCGGTTACAAATACCTGAGCTGTTCGTTTTGCGGTCAGCAGATGCGCGTGCCGGCGGGCAAGGGAAAGATAGCCGTGAAATGCCCCTCGTGTGGTGAAAAGACTATCGTGCAAAGTTAGGCAAGACGCATGGAGAATTACGACAATTACCGGGAGACTCCGCGAACGGGCAGGACGCCGGGCTATTCCGATCACGAGCATGACCCCCAGCCGGTCGATCCGTCGGTGCTCACAGACGATCGCGATAATCCCGATCTGCTCGCCTTCGAGAAGACCTGGGGGCATCGCGTGCTTGCGGGTCTGGGCGTCGCGATGATCGTGATCGCCCTCGTCCTCATCGCGTTTTGCATTGTGCAGCTCATCCGGGTCGCCGACGTGGCGGCGCTCGTGCCCGATATCGGGACCTTGGGGTTGTATCTATACGGCACGGCCCTCGTGTGCGGCATCGCCCTCGTTCCGCCGGCCATCATCGCGATTTACGTCGCCAAGCACCCCGCCAGGGTCACGCTTGCCATTGTCATGGCCATCATCGCGCTCGCCCTCGTGGTCGCCTTCTTCGGGTACGCCATGGTGGTGACGCCGCAGTACGTGGTCACGGCACTGCTCTATGCGCTAGCGCTCGCCATTCTGCCCGCCGTCTATCTCATTGCCGCTCTCAGGATCGAGCGCTCGCTCTAGGCGCGCGACCGGCAGACCCACCACGTTGTCGTAATCGCCATCGACGGAGTCGACAAACGCGCCGCCTCGTCCCTGTATTCCATAGGCGCCGGCCTTGTCGAGCGGTTCCCCTGTCGCGACATATGCTGCGATGTCCTCTGCGGAAATCTCCTTGAACCGCACGTCGGTCGTCTCGGCAAAGGCCTCGGTTTGCCCGTTGCGCACGAGGCACACCCCCGTGATGACCTGATGCGTGCGGCCGGACAGCTCGGCGAGCATCCGGCGTGCGTCTGCCTCGTCAGCCGGCTTCCCGAAGATGCGCCCGTCGAGCACGACGATGGTGTCGGCTCCAATGACGGTGGCGTTCGCGGGCGCAGTGGCGGCGATGGCCAGGGCCTTGGCCCGGGCATTGCGCATGGCAACCTCGGTAGGCGGCATGTCCGCCGTCTCGATTTCGTCGGCATCGCTCACGATGATGCGAAACGGACGGCCCGTTCGTGCGAGCAGCTCCTTGCGTCGAGGCGACCCCGATGCCAGTATGAGTTCGTCTTTCTCGTCCATGCGCTCAGTGTAGCGTGATTCGCGCGCATGGCGGGTGCGCAAAAATATGTCTCGGGCCTGCGGTAGAATCATCGGCAAGATGACGAAAGGACGGATTGTGGACACGATACTCTTCGACATGGACGGTACCCTGCTTGACACCCTCGATGACCTGCATGCGAGCGTCAACTATGCGCTCGGGCGTGCCGAGCTTCCGCTTGTCACGTTCGATGAGACGCGCGAAGCCGCGGGATACGGCTCGATCGTGCTCATCGAGCTTCTCACCAAGCACGCCTTCGCAACGGGCTCGCCCGAGTTCCAGCGCGTCTTCGACGACTTCAACGCCCATTACAAGGAGCATTGCAACGATCGCACGCAACCGTATCCGGGTGTTCTGGAGTTGCTCGCCGGGCTCGGGGAGCGTGGGCTCAAGATGGCGATTGTGAGCAACAAGGTCCAGCCCGAGACGGAGGCCCTGCGCGAGCTCTGGTTCTCGGATTTCATTCCGGTTGCCGTGGGTCGCGTCGAGGGTATCGCTCCCAAGCCCGATCCGGCCATGGCTCTTGCAGCGCTCGAAAGGCTCGGTTCGCGTCCTGGGGACGCTTGGTTCGTCGGCGATTCCCAGCCCGATGTCCGCACGGGCAAGAACGCGGGTTGCACGAGTGTCGGCTGCACCTGGGGGTTTAGGGATTTCGCCACCCTCGAGGAGGAGCGCCCCGATTTCATCGTCGACAATCCGCTCGAGCTCCTCGACATCGTCGACGCGCATCGCTAGGGAGTTTGCTCAATGGGCATGACGACGGTCAACTCGCTCCATGCGTTGCTCGAGGCGAGCAATGACGCCCTGTCGCGCGCGCACGACGCGGGCATTCCCGCCGTGCTCGTCGTGCCCTCGCATTCCTGGGGTCAGCAGCGCAAACTGCAACTTTGCCGTCTTGTCCCCGTCGGCGTCGATGTCGTGACGCATCGGCAATTCGTGACCCAGCTCTGGGACGTGCATGGTGACGGCTCCATGGTGGTCGGGCCGGCGGAGCGCAGGGTGCTGCTACGTCCGCTCGTCACGCAGGTCGGTCTCTTCGATGCGTCCCCTTCTCCCGGTTTCGTCGCGCAGCTCGGCGCATTTGCCGAAGAGGCAGCTTATCCGGGACTTGCTCCCCTGCAGGGGCTTTCCGAATCCGAGTCAAGGGTCATGGAGCTCGTCTCGCTCTACGAGGCGAAGCTCGAGCATGAGGGGCTCGTCGAGCTCGCCCAGGCCGAGTACGCGCTCGCGCAAGACGGTGTTTGCCGGGGCATGCAGCTGGTCTTCGAGTCCTCCGATCTGCACAGCGCGCATACGCGCCGCTTTCTCGCCGGAATCGAACCGGGTGCGTCGGTTTCCGTCATCCGGCAGCGACTCGACGTCAATGCGGACGTCTTGCCGGAAGATGACGAGCTTCTTGCCCTGCGACGACATCTCTTCACGGGCAAGGGCGGTGTCCGGGCACGGGGTCACGTGCATGTGGGCGAGGCCCACGGTCTGCATGTCGTGGCTAACGTGACCACCGGTCTCGCGCGTGCCATGCACGAGGAAGACGGTGTCAAATACGCGGACATGCTCGTCTGCTGCGCGAGCGCCGCCGATGCATATCCGCGTCTGCACGACGCGCTTGCACGCGCGGGCATTCCCTTTGCCGCACAATTTGCCGTGCCCTGTGCGCGCACGGGCCTGGGTGCCGCGTTCTCCGCACTCGAGGCGGTCGTGCGGGCAGGCGACGACGCGCCCTTCGAGCCCTTCGTCGACGTGCTGTGCAGTCCCTATGCCGGGGTGCCCGCCCAAGATGCGCGCGCCCTGCAAATGCGCTGGCGCGAACAGGCTGGTTCGGTGCCGTACAAGAGGATGCGCGACGTGCGCGAGGGATTCGCGCAGGGCAATGCGAGTGCTGCCATCACGCGCGAACGCCTCGAGCCTCTCGCGCAGCTCATCGACGCCTCGCGTACCGAGCGCGTCAGGCTTCTTTTCGAGCATGCGCGCTCGGCGCAGCTCGACGCCGACACGCTCGTCGATGATTGCGCGGCAGCCGAGGCGCTGCTTGACTATCTCGAGCTCTGCGAACACTTCATCTGCGAGCCCGATGCCGACGAGATGGCGAATCTCCCCGTTACGCTCGAACGCTCGCATGGCAACCAGGACGAGGCCCTCCGCATCGTCGAGCCGGGCTCGCTCGGGCCCGTTCGCGCGAACGCCATCATCCTGTGCGATTTGGATGCGACGCACTATCCCATGGCCACGCAGAGCGGCCCGTTCGATACGCTCATGCGCAAGCTGGGCATCGAGCGTGCGGATACGCTTGCCCGCGACCAGCGCATCATGTTGCTCAATGTCATCGAGTCCTGTGAGAGCCGCTTTGCCTTCATGCGTGCGACACACGATGCGGGCGGCGATGAGGCATGTCCGAGCGCCCTGTTCGAGGAGCTCGTCGCCGCATATCGCAGTTCCGAAGAGGACGAGGCGGGGCTTTCCGTCCAGGCTGTTCCGCAAGCCCTCAAGCCATGGCTGCTTTCGCTGAACGAAGCCGACATCTTCTTCGCGAGCGAGGGGCCATATGATGACACCTCGATCACGCGTGGCTTGCTCACGCTGCCCATATCGAAGGAGAATTTGACATGCGACCTCAAGAACAAGCCCCTGGCGTTTTCGCCAACGGCCCTCGAGGATTATTATCGCTGCCCGTATCGTTGGTTCGCATGCCGACGCGTTGGCTACAATGGCATGGACGTCGCGTTTGATGCGGCGGCTCAGGGCAATCTCGTCCACGCGGTCATGGAGCGCTTCTACCGCAGCCTCAAGCAAGCTGGGCATGATCGCGTGACGGAGCAGAACGTGGACGAGGCGCTTGCCATCGCCAGCAGCGCCTTCGATCAGCAGCTCGAAGATGACCAGTCGCGTGAGCGCCGAGGTCTCTACCTGCGCACCGAATACGACTCGTGCGCATGCGAGGAGCTGCGTCGTCAGGTCTTCGATCTCGTGCGTCGAGACGCCACGTTTCTGCCGGGTTTTATTCCCCGCTACTTCGAGCTCGAGCTCGGTCGCTCCTCAGAGCAGCCTCTCGAATACGCGGGCGTTCCCGTGCGTGGCAAGGTCGATCGCATCGATGTCGACGGGGAGGGCAAAGCCGTCATCATCGACTACAAGCTTAGCGGCCTTTCTGCCGGCTATGGCTTCGGTCGCGACGACGAGCTGCCGCAGCGTATCCAGACCGACATATACGCCACCTTGGTCGAGCGGTACTTCGCGGCACTCGGTACGCCCCTTCACGTCGTCGGCTCCGTCTATCGTTCGTATACAAAGAACGCGCTGCGCGGCGTCTATGCGCACGACATACCGTGGGGCGGCACCGAGCAGCTGCGCGAGGACTTCGATGCGCTGCCCCGCGCCGGTAGCGACGAGGAGTACGATGCGTATCTGGCGCGCGTCGAGGACGTGGTCGCATCATGTGTCGAACGCCTCCGCGCGGGCGACATCGCGCCGGCCCCGCTTTCGAGCGACGTGTGCGAATACTGCAAGGCGGTTTCGTTTTGTCCCAGGGGAGGTGCCTGATGCCTCTTACCCCTAGCCAACGAGCTGCGGTCGAAAGTGTCCACGAGCCCCTGTTCATCCAGGCCGGGGCGGGCACGGGCAAGACCTTTACGCTCACCAAGCGCATTGCGTATGGCCTCTCGCAAGAGTCGGGACCGCTCATCGGCGATGTCGACCGGCTGCTCACCATCACGTTTACCAACAAGGCGGCGGGAGAGCTCGTCGGCCGCGTGCGCGCCGAGCTACGCGCGCAGGGGCTCGACGAGGAGTCCCTCAAGATCGATGCCGCCTGGATCTCGACCATTCACTCGATGTGTCGCCGCATGTTGCTTTCGCATGCCTTCGACGTCGGCATCGATCCAGGTGCAAATTTGCTTACCGAGGACGAAACGCAGGCACTTTCCGCCCTCGCGCTCGATGCGTTGCTGCGGGATAACGCGAACGATGCGCGCCTCGTCATGCTTTTCGACAATCTCGGTGTCGAGAGCGCGACGAATCTCATCAGCAGCTTATCCGAGTTGCTCATGCTCGCACCGGGCGGCGGGGATGACTTCGATTTGGGGCCAGCTCCTGCGCCGGCCCGCACTATCGCCAGTCGGGTGCAGGGGCTTCTCGCCACGTATCAGGGAGCGCTTGCCGAGCTCGACGAGCTCGGGCTTCCCGAGGGAAAGATAACGTACGCCCAGAATCGCGATAAGGTTGCTGCGGTAAGCAAATTTGCTGCGGTGGCGGTAGCCCTCGAGACGCTGCTTGCCAGCCAAGGAGGCGCTTTCTCCTGGAGCATGCTCGCCAACGCCATCGAGGAGTGCAGGCCGCCGGGCGGAGGTAATCTCTCCGCGCCCTACAAGGGAATCTTCGGTGAATGCAAGGACGCTCTGCTCGAACTCGCGGCCGAGGCGCAGTCCGCGAGCGCGTACGAGCTTCTGCGAGTGGCGCTCGACTTCGCGGCAGAGCACCTTGATCGTCATCGTGCGCTCAAGCGGGCGCAAGGCGCATTCGACACGAATGACCTGCTCATTGCCGCGTACAAGCTGCTCGACGAAGACGACGAGCTGGCACAGTCATATCGCGACAGCTTCGATTCCGTCATGGTCGATGAGTTTCAGGATACTGATAACCTGCAAGTTGGCATCGTGGGCAAGATATGCGACGAGGGGCTCACGACGCTGGCCACGGTGGGCGATGCACAGCAATCGATATACGGTTTTCGCGGGGCAGACCTCGAGGTATACCAACGCATGCGCGCCATGATGCGCGAGCGTGGTTCCAACGAGGTCGAGCTCACCATTAACTATCGCTCGCAACCCGACATCCTGCGTTTTGTCGAGGGGGTATTCTCCAAGCCGGAGTTCTTCGGCGGCGAGTTCCTCAAGGTGAGTTCGGGTCGCGAGGAGGATTCCGGCCCATCTTGGCTCGCACCGGACGAGCCACGCGTGAAGATATTGCTTTCGGCTGGCCACAAGGCCGAAAGGGGGCAGGGGAGGACTTCGGTCGACGCGCTGCGGCAAGCCGACGCCGTGGCGCTTGCCGACGAATTCGAGCGGTTACATGCACGGGGCGCCTCGTATGGTGACATGGCGATTCTGCTCCAGTCGACGAAGGGCGCCAAGGCAGGTCCCTACCTGCGCGAGCTGCGCAGGCGCGGCATACCGGTCATCGTCTCGGGTGGATCCGACTTCTTCCTGCAGCCCGAGGTCTCGACGGTATCCATGTTGCTGCGCGTTCTGGCAGACCGCGACGATGACGAGGCGCTTTTCGCCTTGCTCGGCTCGGGCTTCTTCGACGCAAGTGATGATGCGTTACTTGCCTTGTCGGTCATCAATCGCCAGTGCCTCAAGCTCCTCCCCGGCGAGTCGCGTGCCAAGCCCTCGCTCTACGACGCGCTGTGTCTATATGTCGAGAAGGCGCAGGGTAATCTCGACAAATCGCTTACGCGCGCGTTCGATACGCTCGAGCACGCGCTTTCCGCTTCGCCAGGTACCCCCCTCGCCCAGATCGTACGGGAGGCTATCGCGCTTTCCGGTTGGCAGGCCACGCTGGCCGCGCGTGGTATCGAGGGAGGAGCGATTTTCGCGAACATCGAGCGCATGTGCGATCTTATCGACGACTACGAGGCGCTCAATGGCCACGCACCCTTTGCGACGAGCAGTTACTTTCGCGGTCTCGTCGATATGGCACACGAGGGCATGGCTGCGCGCGCCAAACTCGGAACACTCGTGAGCTCGGGTAGTAATGCCGTTCGCATCATGACGATTCACAGCTCCAAGGGCCTGGAGTTTCCCATTGTCGCCGTTGCGGAGTTCGAGAAGAGCGCGCGCAATACCGGCACCCAGCTCATCTCGCTTTCCGAGGAGGGCAAGCGCTACCTTGCGCTCGGCGTTACGGGGTCGAATGCCGCAGCGCGCTACCTTGCCGACGAGGACCAAGATCCCGGCTCCTTTGCCCTCGCCAGCGAGGTCGCCGAGCATCGGGCCCATGCCCATCAGCTCAAGAAGCTGCGTGATGCGCAGGAGCAGCAGCGCTTGCTCTACGTTGCGCTCACCCGCGCGCGCGACAAGCTCATTCTCGTGACGCACGATGGAGCATTCGCGTCCAAGGGCGATTTGTCCGCGGGGCTCACGGGCAGTTGTCTGCATGCGGTGTTCGGCAAGGATATCCCCGCAGGGCATGCGCAGGTCACGACAGATGCCGGGGCGCTCGTGGAGCTTGTCGTCACCGAAGTTCCCCATGGGGCACAAGACGACCAGGCAAACGACGAAGAGAGTTCGCTCGTCGTCACGCATCGCTACCCTGCCTTCGAGCCGTCGCCACGCATTTCGGCGCAGCCGCTTGCCTCGCGGCGGATCTACTCGTACTCCTCGATCGCGCATCGTGACGCACAGCGCCACGAGCTCGCCGCTCCCGCAATCGCCTTGCGCGATCGTTCCCGGGACGTCGAGACGGTCAGCCCCGTCGGATCGTCATTTCACCTCGTCGCGCAATGGCTCGCGTCGGCTCCGCGCGCCGATGGGCGCGGTATCGAGCGCCGTATGCTCGCCGCCGCGCATCGCTACGGGCTCGACGAGGAGCAACGTGCACGGCTTGCCAAGGCGGTTGCCGCCTGGGTCTCGTCAGAGCGCTATGCCATGGTACAAGGGTACGCACGCCGTCATGCCGAGTACGCGTTCTGCGTCGATGTCGAAGGCGTCCCGCTCGAGGGCTACATCGACCTCGCTTGCTTTGACGATGCGGGGGGCGCACTCGTCATCGACTACAAAACGGGCACGGGCGGGCAGGACGATGACTTGCATGCACGTTACGAACTGCAGGCGCAGTGCTATGCGTACGCGTTGCTCTCGGCAGGTTCCTGCGAGCATGTCGACATGGCGTTTGTGCGCCCCGAGGCGGACATGCAGGAAGTACGGTTCGCTTTCGACGCGAGTGATATTCCGGCGCTCGCGCAGCGCATCCTCGCATCATAGATGCCCGTCATTCATGCCGCGGGTACCGGTATCCTTTGCCTTGAGCTTGAGCTCGCGTCCAAACTTGAGTGCGCCGTCGCCAAATCTGTCGCATACCTTGTCCGCCGCGGCGATGACATCGTTGCCTTCCCGCTCGGTACCGGCACTGGCGAACAGGTCGAGCTGCTCGTCTTGTGCGTCGAAACCCGATATGCCGACGCCGACGAGGCGCACGGCATCTCCCTCTTGCCATATCTCGCTGACGAGCCTCTTGGCGACGGGGATGAAAATCCCCTCGTCATCGACATTGCCGGGTAGCGCCTGCTGCGCACTTCGAATGGAAAGGTCGTCATAACGCAGCTTGAGCGTGACGGTATGCCCCGCGAGCTGCTTGCGACGCAGGCGCCGTCCGACCAGGGACCCGACGTAGTCGATGGCATCCTCTATCTCGGCACGCGTGATGAGGTCATCTGCAAAGGTGCGCTCGTGGCTTACCGACTTGCGAATGCGCTCGGTTTCGATGAGACGCTCGTCTATTCCCAGTGCACGGTCGTGCATCGCCCGGGAGTTCACGCCAAAGATGCTCCGCAAGTCCTCGACCTTCGCATTTGCGAGGTCGCCAAGCGTCCGTATGCCCATGCTCTCGAGGCGCTTTGCGCTCTGCTTGCCGATGCCGGGCATGACGCGGACCTTCATGGGTGCGAGAAAGGCTGCCTCGCTGCCTGGATACACCACCGTCAGCCCCTTTGGCTTGTCGAGATCGGAGGCGATTTTCGCGACCGTCTTGCAGCTCGCGATGCCGATGGAGCAGGTGATGCCCAGTTCGGCGACATGCTCTTGGATGCGCGTGGCGATGGCCACGGGGTCGTCGCCCGTGAAGCGTCCGGGCGTCACGTCGAGAAACGCCTCGTCAATCGAGACCTGCTCGAGTAGGGGAGACTCGGCGTAGAGTATGTCCATGACGGCCCGCGAAAGCTCGTGATAGCGCTCGAAGCGCGGTGTTGCCCAGATCGCGTCCGGGCACAGGCGCTCGGCCGTGGCTGATGCCATGGCGCTTCGCACGCCGTAGGACCGGGCCTCGTACGAGCAGGTCGAGACGACGCCGCGACGATCCGCCCGACCTCCGACGATGACGGGTTTGCCACGCCACGCGGGATGGTCGAGCTGCTCGACGGAGGCGAAGAAGGCGTCCAGGTCGACGAGCAGGATTGCCTTGCCCGTCCACGTTCGATGCAATATGTCGACTTGTCCTGAAGTCATGCCACCATTGTACCGGGTGACTACGACAGTGTCCGAGCGGGCTGGGGGAGGTGGTTCGCCCGGCCTTCATCCCGTCCCGATTCCGTGCCCTTCATCGGGTACAATGTATTCTCGTAAACCGAGAAAGGTGGAACGATGGCGCACAAGCACAGGTTTGACTACTTCGATGCGTTCGTGCAGATCAGCAACTATGCGGTCGAGTATGCCGATGAGCTTGCCGATTACCTGATGGGACATTACGACGAGGAGAAGCGCCTGGGCTTCATCAGCCCGGATGAGGTCCTCGAGCGTTACAAGGTCCTGCACGACATCGAGGAGAGGTCCGACAGCGTCGTCCAGGAAATCACCGAAAACCTCATCGTCGAATTCATCGCGCCCATCGAGCGCGAGGATATCCTCGAGCTCGCCGACGAGCTCGATACGGTCGTCGACGAGCTCGATGACGTGCTACAGCGCATCTACATGCATAACGTCACCGTCATCACGCCGGGAATCATCGAGATGGTTCAGGTCGTGCAGAAGGCGACGCATGCCGTCCAGGCCGCATGCGACAAGTTCACCCATTTCAAGAAGTCCAAATCCATCAAGGACTACATCAAGGCGATCCACGAGTACGAGGATGAAGGTGACCGCGTCTACATCGAGTCCGTGCACCGCGTCTACAAGGATGCCGAGGAGGGCAAGTTCGACCACCCGCTCTTCGCCGTCGGGCTTTACGGCGTGCTCTCGGCGCTCGAGAAGTGCTGCGATGCGTGCGAGTGCGCGGGTGACATCATGGTCACCGTGCGTCTCAAGAACTCCTAAACAACGAGCATATCAATTGATGACAAATGCGCTACGGAACGGCGCAGGTAGTCGAACTGGGGTACAATGCTCCATTGTCGTGCGTCTAGGCGCATGACGTGCGCGGGCGTGGCGGAACTGGCAGACGCGCTGGATTTAGGTTCCAGTGGGGAGACCCGTGAAGGTTCGAGTCCTTTCGCCCGCACCATAGACCGAAGCGCCAAGGCGCAATCGTGAGCGCCTTTTGCAGGCGAGGGATTTTGGAGGAACGTTGGAAGTCACCACGAGCACCCGGGAAGACGGCAAGACCCAAGTCACTGTCACCATGACCGCAGACGAGGTCAAGAAGCACATCGACAAGGCATTCAAGGAGTTCTCGAAGACGCGTATCCCGGGCTTTCGCGCGGGCAAGGCGCCGCGTAAGGTCATCGAGCAGAACTTTGGCGGTCATGATGCCGTCTACGCGCAGATCACCTCTGATCTGATCAACGACGTGGCCCCGCTGGCCATTGACGGGCAGGACATCATCTTCATTGGCGAGCCCGCCTCCGACGACAATCCCTTCGTGGCCGATGGCGAGGACTACACCTTCTCGCTGTATGGTGACGTCAAGCCGAACGTCGAGCTCGATTCCTACGAGCCGGTCGAAATCAAGATGCCCTCCGAAGAGGCGACGCAGGAGGACGTGGACATCCAGCTCCACGCGCTGCAGGATTACTACAACGATTTCGAGACGGTCGATCGCGCCGCCAAGCAGGGTGATTTCGTGATGGTCAGGCTCGCGTCCACCGCGGACGGTGCCCCCGTCGACAGCCTCACGAACGAGAGCCGCCTGGTCGAGATCGGCGGCCCCATGATGCCGCAGGAGCTCACCGAGCAATTCGTCGGCATGAAGGCGGGTGACGAGAAGGAGTTCGACTTCACGACGGAGTTCGACACCGACCTTGCCGGAAAGACCATCCACACGACGGCCACCGTCAAGGAAGTCCGCGAGAAGGAAACGCCCGCGCTCGACGACGAGTTCGCGAAGAAGGTCGGTTTCGATAGCTATGACGAGCTCGTCGAGCAACTCAAGACCGAAATCACGAACACCAAGGCCGAGCAGCTACCGCGCCTCAAGGAAAGCCGCTGCGTGACCGAGCTCTCCCATCGCATCAAGGACGAGATTCCCGAGGCATATCTCGACTTCACGCGCGAGAACATCCTGCGCGACTTCTTCAACAGCCTTCAGGAACAGGGCACGACGTTTGACCAGTTCCTGTCGAGTCGTGGTATCACAAGCGAGCAGTTCAGGGAGGATCTCGAGCAGCAGTCCCGCGAGGAGGCCGAGGAATGCCTCGCCCTCGACGCCCTGTTCAAGCACCTTGGCATGGAAATCACCGAAGAGGACATCGAAAAGGAATTCAGCGTAACCAGCAATCCGGAGGCCACGCGCAAGGCGTGGGAGGACGCTGGCCGCATGTCTATCATCCGCGAGGCGATCAAGCGCCAGCGTGCCACCAAATGGCTGGTGGATAACGCCGTCGTCACCATTGACGATGACGTGGATGAGAAGGCAGAGGACTAGACGAAGGTCGCAATGCCGTCATCGGGCATTCGCACGGAGTAGTTAGGAAGAACCATGAACATCATCCAACCGGCATCCAACACGCTCATCCCCTACGTCGTGGAGCAGTCGCCGCGCGGCGAGCGCAGCTACGACATCTATTCGCGTCTGCTCAACGACCGTGTCATCTTCCTTGGCGAAGAGGTCACGGACGCTTCGGCAAATACCGTCATCGCGCAGCTCCTGCATCTCGAGAGCGCCGATCCCGATAAGGACATCTCGCTCTACATTAACTCGCCGGGTGGTTCGGTGAGCGCCGGACTGGCCATCTATGACACGATGCAGTACATCAAGCCGGACGTGAGCACCATCTGCATCGGCATGGCGGCTTCCATGGGCGCCGTCCTGCTGGCCGCGGGCGCTCCCGGCAAGCGCTTCGCACTGCCCAATTCCACCATCATGATTCACCAACCGTCAGGTGGTGCCCAGGGCAAGGAAACCGACATCCAGATCATGGCCGAGTTCATGCGCAAGACGCGTGAGCAGCTCAACGAGATCCTTTCCGCGCATACGGGCCAGCCCATCGAGACCATCCGCGAGGACACGGAGAAGGACAATTTCATGTCGGCCGAGGAGGCCAAGGCATACGGACTGGTCGACGACGTCGTCAAGTCCCGCGCTGCAGCCAAGTTGGATGAAGAGCTGAAGAAGGATTAGGCACATGGCTGATGGACCACATGGGTTTGATGGCAAGCTGCGCTGCTCGTTTTGCGGCAAGACCCAGAACGAGGTAGACAAGCTCATCGCCGGTGAGGGCGTCTACATTTGCAACGAGTGCGTCAGGCTCTGCACTGACATCATCGACGAGGAAGACGATGCCATGCAAGGCGAGGGGCTGCCAGCTGCGACTGGTCGCTCCGAAGGTCTCATCACGCTCGAGACCCTACCGACGCCCATCGAGATTCATGCCGAGTTGTCCCAGTACGTCATCGGCCAGGAAGACGCCAAGAAGGCGCTCGCCGTCGCCGTCTACAATCACTACAAGCGCGTTGCCCTGGGCTTGAGTGCCGAAGATGACGAGGTCGAGCTCGCCAAGAGCAACATCTTGCTACTCGGCCCCACGGGCTGCGGCAAGACGCTTTTGGTCCAGACGCTCGCTCGCATACTCGACGTCCCCTTTGCCATCGCCGACGCGACGGCGCTCACCGAGGCCGGATACGTGGGCGAGGACGTCGAGAACATCCTGCTCAAGCTCATCACCGCCGCCGATAACGACATCGATCGAGCGCAGGTGGGCATCGTCTACATCGACGAGATCGACAAGATCGCCCGCAAGGCCGAAAACCTCTCCATCACGCGCGACGTGTCGGGCGAGGGTGTGCAGCAGGCGCTTCTCAAGATCATCGAAGGCACCGATGCCGCCGTTCCTCCCACGGGTGGGCGCAAGCATCCGCAGCAGGAGCTCATCCACATCGACACCACCAATATCCTGTTTATCCTGGGCGGAGCCTTCGTCGGCCTCGACAAGATCATCGGCGAGCGCATCGGCAAGCGCGGCGTGGGCTTCAATTCCGACGTCGGCAAGTCCCAGTCCGAGGAATCCGCCGAGCTGCTCGAGCAGGTGCTTCCCGAAGACCTCAATCGTTTCGGGCTCATTCCCGAGTTCGTGGGCCGTATTCCCGTTATCTCCTCGGTGCGCGAGCTTGACGAGGACGATCTCGTGCGCATCCTGACCGAGCCCAAGAACGCGCTCGTCAAGCAGTATCAGCGCATGTTCGGTTTCGACAACGTCGAGCTCGTCTTCGAAGACGGCGCGCTCCATGCCATCGCCAAGCTCGCGATCGAACGTGGTACCGGAGCGCGTGGATTGCGCTCCATCTGCGAGAGCGTGCTCCAGGATACGATGTACGTGCTCCCCAGCTCCGATGACATCGTCAAGGTCATCGTCACGGAGCAGTGCGTCGCCGACGATGTCGAGCCTGTCGTGATTACGCGCGAATCTGCCGAATTCGTCGCATAGAGAACCAAGTTTCGAGAAAAAAGGATACGAACATGTCCGAGATGCCCAAGACCTACGACGCGGCGAGTGTCGAGGAGCGCATGCTCCAGAAATGGCTGGACGGCAAGTATTACGCGCGCTCGAAGGGGAAGGGCGATCGCACGGTCGTCATTCCGCCGCCCAACGTGACGGGCATGCTGCATATGGGCCATGCGCTCGACGACACGATCCAGGACACGTACATCCGCTATAGCCGCATGAACGGCTACTCCACGCGCTGGATTCTGGGCACCGACCACGCGGGAATCGCCACGCAGACCAAGGTCGACAAGAAACTCAAGAGCGAGGGCGTCTCCCGGCTCGAGATAGGACGCGAGGCGTTTCTCGACGAGTGCCAGAAGTGGCGTGACGAGTATGGCGGCATCATCGTCGAGCAGATCAAGCGCATGGGATGCTCCATCGACTTCGACGACGAGAAGTTCACCATGTCGCCGGAATACGCGCGCGCGGTGCGCAAGGTCTTCTGCGACTGGTATCATGATGGCCTTATCTACCGGGGCAAGCGCATCGTCAACTGGTGCCCTAGTTGCACGACGGCCATCTCGGATGATGAGGCGGAATACCAGGACGAGAAAGGCCATCTGTGGCACCTGCGCTATCCGCTCGTGGAGCCCGTTGACGGCGTCGAGTACATCACGGTCGCCACGACGCGCCCCGAGACCATGCTCGGTGACACGGGCATCGCCGTATCCCCCGATGATCCAGACAAGCAGAAGTTCGTGGGCAAGATGGTCAGACTTCCCATCGTGGACCGCGAGATTCCGATCTTCTCCGATTGGCACGTGGACGCGGGCTTCGGCACGGGCTTCGTCAAGGTGACGCCCGCACACGATCCCAACGACTACGCCATGGGCCAGGCGCACGACCTGCCCCAGATCAACATTTTCGACGAGCACGCCATCGTCGTCGATGGCTATGGCGAGTTCACCGGCATGGATCGCGACCAGTGCCGCGAGGCCGTCGTCGCGTGGTTCGAGGAGCATGACCTACTCGACCACGTGGATGACCACGAGCACTCCGTCATGCACTGCTACCGTTGTGACTCGACGCTCGAGCCGTGGTTGTCCGAGCAATGGTTCGTCGCCGTCGACAAGCTCAAGGGGCCGGCAACGGACGTGGTTGCCAACGGCCAGGTCACCTTCCATCCGAGCCGCTGGACGCAGACGTACATGACGTGGATGGAAAACCTCAAGGACTGGTGCATCTCGCGTCAGCTGTGGTGGGGCCACCGCATCCCCGTCTTTCATTGCGACGCATGCGGCTGGGAGGACGCCCTCATGGAGGACACCGACGTCTGCCCCGTATGCGGCAGTCATGAGGTGCACCAGGAGGAGGATGTGCTCGACACGTGGTTCTCGAGCCAATTGTGGACTTTCGCCACGCAAGGTTGGCCCGACCATCCCGATGAGCTCGTCGGCCACCATCCCACCAAGGTCCTCGTGACGGCGCGCGACATCATCGCGCTATGGGTCGCCCGCATGATCATGAGTTCGCTGTACTTCATCGGTGAGATTCCCTTCGAGGACGTCTTCATCTACGCGACCATCCTGGCAAAGGACGGCAGCCGCATGTCCAAGTCCAAGGGCAACGGCGTCGACCCGATGGACCTCATCGCCATGTATGGCGCCGATGCGATGCGCTTCAACCTGCTCACGCTCGTCACCAACAACCAGGACGTCAAGTTCGATGCCAACATCGACAAGAAGACCCACGAGCTCGTCGATTCCCCGCGTACCGAAGCCGCGCGGTCCTTCGTCACCAAGATCTGGAACGCGGCGCGCTTCGTCATGCTCAACATGGATGGCTACGAGCCGGGCGAGCCCCAGGCGGCGACGGCCGCCGATGCGTGGATCCTCTCGTGTCTCGCCAAGCTCACCGCTTCCGTCACGGCCGGCATCGAGGAGTATCGCTTTGGCGATGTCGCGCGCGAGCTCTACGCGTTTTTCTGGAACGAGTTCTGCGATTGGTACATCGAGCTTTGCAAGGCACGCTTGTCCCAGGACGGGGAGACCCGTCTGGTCGCCCAGCGCAATCTCGTCTTCGTACTCGATAGCGCCCTGCGCTTGCTCCACCCGGTCATGCCGTTCGTGACCGAGGCTATTTGGGAATACCTGCCTGTCGAGGATGACGCCCCCGCCCTCATGGTGGCGGCCTGGCCCGATGCCGGCGACCTCTCGTGCTGGATTGACGACGAGGCCGAGCAGGCAATCCAGCTTGTCGTGCAGCTTGTTACCTCGGTGCGTGCGACGCGCGCCGCATATGGTATAAGCCCGCGTCAAGAGCTTGCCGTGACGCTGCGCTTCGCGGACGATGACGAGGATGCGCTTGCGAAGCGCGCGCTCGTCGAGCGGCAACGTGATCTCATCATGGCGCTTGCCAAGCTCTCGAGCCTCGACATCATCGAGGCTGACGCCCCCCGCCCCGCAGAATGTGGCATCGATTTCGTGGGCGATATCGAGGTGTACGCCGGCCTGTCCGGCCTGGTCGATTTTGCCGAGGAGCGCAAGCGCCTCGAGGGACGCCGTGCCAAGGCGCTCAAGGAGCTCGAGAAACTCGACAAGAAGCTCGGCAACCAGAACTTCCTCGACAAGGCCGCACCCGAGGCCGTCGAAAAGGTCCGCACCGAGCATGCCGAGCTCACGCAGGAGCTCAAGCTCATCAAGGCACAGCTCGAGGAGTAGCAGCAGTTCCGAAAGGGGATAGCCGTGAAGAAGATTCTGTACGTGGATTCATGCGTCAATCGCGATACCTCGCGTACCGAGCGGCTCGCCCAGGCGCTTCTCGCACGCCTGGACGGCCCGGACGTTGAGATCGAGACGCTCGTGCTGGAGGACGAGAAGGACCTGCTGCCTCTCACGGGCGAGCTGTCCAACCAACGCATGAACTGGGGAAAGTCCGGCGATTTCAATCATGCCGTCTTCGATTATGCGAAGCAGTTTGCCGCTGCTGACGAGATCGTGTTCGCTGCTCCGTATTGGGACTTCTCCTTCCCCGCGATGCTCAAGATCTACTTCGAGCTGCTCTGCGCCCAAGGAGTGACCTTCGTCTATAGCCCCGAGGGTATTCCCACTGGCATGTGTAACGGCAAGCGCGCATACTACGTCACGACCGTCGGCGGTTATAGTGGCGATTGGGACTACGGTTACGACCAGGTCAAGGCCCTGTGCCAACTGTACTTTGGCATCGAGGACGTTCGTTGCTTCCGCGCCGAGGGACTCGACATCATCACCAACGATGCGGATGCCATCATGGATGAGGCGCTCCGGGAGCTCGCGCGCGCCGAGCTGTAGGGAGGCGTCATGGACGATTACGCCAACCTCGACTATGACCGTGCCGAGCGCTGCGGGTTTCCCGAGGTCATATACGGGGCGAGCAAGACGCCCGAGCAAATCTGCACCATCGCGACGCAGTTACTGGAGCGTCACGGCGTCGTCATGGCGACGCGCGTGGGTGCGGACGCTGCGCGGATCGTGCAGGGGCACATTCCGGACGCACGCTGGTTCGAGCGCTCGGGGCTGCTCTTCGCCGATCGTCGCGAGCATCCCGTCGAGGGAATGACGCTCGGGGAGGTGCTCGCGTGCCCCAATCGCGCGCGGGGTAGCGTCATCGTTGCCTGTGCCGGGACGAGTGACATCGGCATAGCAGAGGAGGCGGCGCTCACGGCCCGCATCATGGGATCGCGCGTGCGCTTGCTTGCCGACATCGGGGTGGCGGGAGTCCATCGGACGCTCGCGCATGAGGACGATTTGCGCGAGGCACGTGTCATCGTGGTCGTCGCCGGTATGGAGGGCGCTCTTGCCTCGCTCGTCGCCGGCCTCGTTGACGTGCCGGTCATTGGTGTTCCCACGAGCGTGGGCTACGGGGCGAGCTTCGGCGGCCTCTCCGCGCTGCTCTCCATGCTCAACTCATGCGCCGGTGGCGTGTCGGTGGTCAACATTGACAATGGCTTCGGGGCCGGGCAGATCGCGCATCGCGTCAATTGCCCGCCCGAGCGCCTTTCCGGCCTCTAGGCGCGGGGATTGTCACGGCCGTTGGTCTTCAGGAATTCGACGACGTCCTCGTTGGTGAGCCCCCGTTCGGCAAGGTAGCCGGTGTAGGCTCGATGCGTCTTGGAAAACTTGTTGCCAAACCATCCCAGGAAGATTGCCGCGATCGCGGCGAGAATCCAGGTAACGCCCGGCGCGTTCTCGATGACGTAGTTAATGACCAGGAGATAGTACGCGCCAATGGCGGCGAGGCATATGACGAGCCCGACGACGAGGCGTACGAGCCATTTGCGGTACTCGGCGCGCTTGTTTGCCGCCTCCCGCATGACGCTGGGCTTTTGAGTCCTGTTCTTTCCCACGGATGCTCCCTTTCGCACGAGGCGATGAATGGTAGGGGAGAGTGTACACCATACGACTGCCTAATTCCCCGAGTATGAGGCAATCGCCGTTTGCGCAAAAAGAGGTTCTTGAGGGTAATTCTCGCTACAGTGTGCTATTCTATATGGCGATTTTGTGGAGGATATCGAAGACATGGACGCGCGTGAGCCATCACGGCGTTCTTTTTTCCCTATAATCCGCAGGTCACCGTCCCTCATTCGTGTCTGGTGCGGGGACGGATTCCCATCTCAGGGATGGGGCAAATGCCGTATTGCCAGGCGGTCGGTCCTCCCCGTTCGGGAGGGCATCGGTCTAGAAGGCTGACTGGCGAATTGTAGGACGTCCCGTACGGGACAGAAGAAAAGGAGTTGACTATGTGTTTTAGGCCCGCAGGTGTAGAGATCGATCTCAACTGCCCGTCGTGCGGTAAGAAGCTGCCCGTTATCGGCAACACCGTTCTCAAGAAGTGCCCGTTCTGCAAGTACGAGTTCACTGAGCAGGATATGCAGGACTTCCAGGCTCAGCTCGGCGGTCCCGCCGGTGCTGCTGCTCCTGGCGCTCCCGCTGCCCCCGGTGCTCCTGGCGCCCCCGCGGCTCCCGGTGCTCCCAAGGCTCCTGGCATGTAAGCACTTTTGCTCGCTTTTACGCAGTTTTGCCCGTGAGAATTGAGGGTGGCCGTGTCTGTCGTTAAACCAAAGAACCTCGAGCTTACCGAAGAGGATCTGGGGGGCCTACCGCTCAACGAACTCACGTGTCGTGCGTGCAGTGGCTATGGCAATTGCGGATATCGCATGTATCGCATTAGCGAGGGAAAGCCAGTCGTCATCTGCCAGATGCGCAGGGCAAAACTGCTAGAAGGGCAGCAGGAAGTCGAGTAGCGATCGGTTCGAATCGGGTTTTCTGGGGTCCTGATTCTAGCTGATTGAGATTTGCCTTCTCGCTGTCGGGAAAGCTGGGGGCTTTCCCGAATACTCATTTCTCCTGATGGAGAAGATTGATTTAAGGAGGGACTGATGGACGGTAAAGAGTTTACTGTTTCCGAAGTCATTGACCGTGCGGGCATTTCCGCCCACACATGGATCGTATTCGTCCTCTTGGCGTTCGCCATGATTTTCGACGGCTACGACTTCATGATCGTCAATTCCACCAACACCTATGTCGCACCTACGTTCTTTGCAGCTCAGATTGCTGCTGGTCAGCCCATCGCGGCTCTGACCGGCTCTCTGACTACTTGGGGCCTGCTCGGCATGGTTCTTGGTGGTGCCGTCGGAGGTATCCTCTCCGACATGATCGGCCGTAAGAAGATGCTCACGATCGCAGTTATCTTCTATGGTCTGTTTACCCTTCCCCAGGCTTTTGCGCCGGACTACACGTTCTTCTGCGCGTTCCGTCTCATCGCCGGCTTTGGCGTTGGCTCTTGCATCCCGGTCGTCACGACCGTGTTCTCCGAGAGCATGCCTTCCAAGCAGCGTGGCATCTTCGTCACGTTCGGCATGGCCTTCATGGTCATGGGCTGGGTTATCGCTGGTCTCGTTGCGGCTCCTGTCTGCTCGGACCCGAACCCCATCATCCCCGGCCTCTGCGATGGTCAGATCACGCTCGCAACTGGCGCAACCGCTGTCCAGAACTGGCGCGTTTGCTATCTGATCGGCGCCCTGCCGGTTGTCTACGGCATCATCCTGCTTTTTGCGATGCACGAGACCCCGCACTGGTACGCTAACCATGATCAGAAGGACAAGGCCGTCGCTCGCCTCGAGCAGATCGTCAAGGCCACGCGTCACGTCGACGTTCACTTCGATGCCAACCTGCTGATCGTTCCGCCCAAGCCCGCCAAGTCCGGCCCCGCGGTTCTGTTCTCCAGCAAGTTCATCGTCGCCACCTGCGCTATCTGGTCCGCCTACTTCGTTGGCCAGTTCTGCGTCTATGGCATGAACGCCTGGATTCCGACCTGGTTCCAGGGCAATGGCTTCACCGCCGCCGAGTCTGTTACCCTGCAGACCTGGAACAACGTTGCCGCTATCGCATCGAACATCTGCGTTGGCTTCGTCTCCGATGCCATCGGCCGTAAGCGCGCACTGTGGATTGGCTGGGTCGCTTGTATCGTCGCGATCATCGCCTGCTCCGTGTTCGTCCCGATGTTCCCGGGCGAGGCTCCCGTGAATGGCGCACCCCTCGCTGGCGCTGCTGCGGGCAACTTCGTTCCCTGCATCTTCCTGATGCTTCTCTTCGGCTTCTGCCTGAACTACGCCATTACGGCTGTCCAGCCCCTGATGCCCGAGTCCTATCCCACCACGCTGCGCAACACCGGTACCTCTTGGTGCCAGGCGTTTGCCCGTTTCGGTGGCTCCGGCTCCTCCATCGTTCTGGGTGCTGCCGCTGGCCTGGCCATGTTCCAGCATGACGTCAACGGCACCATGTCCAACAACTGGTCCATGGTCGTTCTCGTCCTGCTCATCCCGTTCGTTCTCGGTCTCCTCTGCACCCTGCTCTTCGTGAAGAACACGGGCGGAAAGACTATGGACGAGCTGCAAAAGCTCTCCGAGGAGAACCCGCTGTCCGAGACGGACGGCAATGGCCGCTTCTGGATCATGATCGTCGTTGTTGTCATCAACTTCATCGGCTGCATCGTGTGCCCGCTGGCCATCCCCGGCTTCTCCAAGACCGCGATGGCTCTGCCCATCATGCTCATCGCCATGCTTCTGCCGTTCATCTACTTCTTCGTATTTGGCGGTCTGGGCCTTGGCAAGGAGAAGGCTGCAAAGGCAGAGGGTGCCAACATCCTCTAAGCTTTGCGCTTGTCGTTAGCTCTGCTAACACAGAAGACCCCCGGTATTTGCCGGGGGTCTTCTTGTTTGCTCACGATGTTTGCCAGGCTGTTGGACGGCCCTTTGTCGTGGCGGGCGCTCTAGTCGTCTTGCGCTGATTTGCTCTTGCGCTTTTCCAGGACGTGTCCGCGCTTGTCCTTCTTCAGCTTCGAGTCCTTGTGGTCGATAGGACGGCCTTCGGGTTTGATGATGCGCACATACGGGGAGTCAGCCTCGATGAGCTCCTGAACTTCCTCGTACGTGAAGCCTTTGTTCTCGAAGATGCGGCTTTTGAGGTTGTTGAGTAAGCCCGGCGGTGCGTAGTCGTTTCCCTCGCTCAGTCCCTTCCATTCCTCCTTGATGAGGATGGCGACGAAGGCGGCCACGGCGATGCGGAGCTTCTCGAGCTCATGTGCGTGAATCTCGTAGCACATGCCCTTGTCCTTGAAGTTCACGAGCTTGATGTGCACCGCCTTGCGGTCGAAGCTCGTGAGTGTTTCCTCGGAGAAGGTGCACGGGGGCTTGTGGGCGCATCCGTAGAGATCCCATACCATGCCCTCGATGTAGTAGTGATGCTCGATGACGATCGTATGCAGGATGTACTCCCAGCGCTCATAGCGAATGTAGTAGTTGAGCACGTTGTTGTCGGGTTTGATGAGGCCGACCTGGCCGCCCATGCGCCCCATGATCTGCACACGGTCCTTCTCGCTGCTCCAGCCCTGTTTGCTCGTGAAGCGGAGGAAGACGTCTCCGTCCTCGTACCAGGCATCGAAGTCCTCGTGCTTGGCGATGGCGTCTTGCTGGATATAGATCTTGTTAAACTTCTGAGCCACGAAATCCCCTTTGATTTGCGGTTACGCTTTGGCAATTATAGCCCAGATGCCTTTGCAGAACTCCTCGCATGAGGTACTGTCATGAGGATGCATTTTATGCGTAGGAAACGGCGTGTCATGCGCACTCGGATGAGAGGACTATCGTCATGCTCGATGGAACAACCGTAACCCTGACTTTCGAGGGTCGTCTACCAGACGGCACCGTCTATGACAAGATGACCGCGGAGAATCCCCTTGTGTTCCAGGTTGGTCACGATATGGTGCTCGACGGCTTCGAGCGCGAGGTGCGCGAGATGGTCGAGGGCGAGAAGAAGACCTTCACCATCAAGGACTGGGAGGCCTTTGGCGAGCATCTCGACGAGCAGACCGAGGAAGTCCCCATGGAGGTCATGCCCAACATGAAGGGCCTCGAGATCGGCAAGGTCATCTGGATGATCGCCGAGGACGAGTCCAAGGTGCCGGTTACGATCAAGGACATCACCCCCGAAGCCGTGACGCTCGATTTCAATCATCCGCTGGCAGGCAATGACCTCACCTTCGATGTCGAAATCATCAAGGTCGACGAGTCCACGGCAGATGATCCCAATGCACCCAAGAGGGAGATTCCCAAGGATCCGCTCGACCTCATCATGTAGGGGGCATGCGCCATGTACAAGAACATCCTCATCGCGGCTGATGGTTCGGAAAACTCGCTGCGGGCAACGCAGCAGGCGGCAGACATCGCCTCCCTGCTCGTGGACGCCAAGGTCGAGCTCGTCTCTGTCATCGCCATCGACGTCTACTCGGACATGGTCTATGACCCCATCGAGGCGCATGGCGAAGCGCAGCGCGAAATCCTCGAGGGCGCTTCGGCCATTCTGTCAGATGCGGGCATCAACCACGAGATTGTCTTGCTGCATGGACGTCCTGCCGACGAGATCATCCGCTACGCGGAGGAGTCGGGTGCCGACTTGCTCGTAATGGGCAGCCGAGGCCTAGGCGCCTTGCGCGAGTTTGCGCTTGGCAGCGTGAGCCACAAGGTGCTCACCCATGCCAAGTGTCCGGTGCTGGTGGTCAAGTAGGCAATGCCACGTTTCACCCTATGCCATCGTTAGACACCTTTGCACGAAAGAGGGGCGCCATCCGCGCCCCTCTTTCGCAAGGAGCGCGCTTTTCGCATCCGCAGTCTTGGCATTTGGCCCAGCTGGGACAAATACGGGATCGGGAAGAGAAAAACCCTTACAGATGCAGCTCGGCCCCGGGAACGAGGATGATGCGTCCGGGAGCCTGGAATGCCTCGAGCTTGGCCTCGTCGTACTCGGCAACTGTGGCGTCGGCGGAGTCGATGGGTACCTCGTGGACGGGGATATTGTGCTTCGCGCCGACAAGCTTGGCGCATTCGGACGCCTCATCCGCATCCATGTTGTACACCCCATCGCAGGGAAACGTTGCATAGTCGAGCTCCATGGCGGCCAGCTTGCCGCTCTTCATGTCCTCTGTCATGCTCGTGTCGCCGGCGGCATAGAAGCTCTTGCCGTCGAGGTCGAGCACGTAGCCAACGCACTCATCGGACGGATGGTGATCGTTATAGGCCTGCGCTGCCTGGATCTTCACGCCGTGAGATTCCGTGGAGAGATACTCGTCGCTCGTGGGATGCAGGTCCTTCGCGCGGATGACCGTGCAGCCAGACGCATGAGGCATCTTGTCGACAGCGTCATGGTCGAAGTGGTCGTGGGTGACCAGGATGAGGTCGGCCTCGAGCTCGTACTCCTTTCCGAAATACGGATCGACGTAGATGACCGTATCGTCGTCGAGCGTGAATCTGTAGGAGCCATGCCCCTGGAATAGCATCGTAGCCATGATGAACCTCCTCGCTCGTATTTTTATATCCATATAAGATTATAGGCAGCGCACTATATAATGCACTGCCCATAATCGAAAAAACACATTGAGGATTGACGGCTACTTCATGAGTGCGCAAATCGCCTCGTTGAATGCTGCCGAATCGGCAATCTCGAGTCCCTCGGCCAGACGTGCTTGGTTGTAGAGCAGGTTTGCGTACTGGGCGATCTTCTCGGTATCGCCGGCCTCCTGCGCGGCCTGCAACGTCGCGAAGACGGGATGCTCGGTGTTGAGTTCGAGGACATGCTTTGCCTCGGGACGCTCGCCTGCGGCGGCCGGAATGGTGGCGAAGTACTTCTCCATACCCAGGCTCACGGGGCCATCGGCCACGATGCAACAAGCGGCATCGTTCAGGCGCGTGGTCGCGGTGACGTTGGTAATATCGTCGGGAAGCGCCTCGGTCATCGCCTCGAACAGCGAGCTGTTCTCCTCGCGCTTCTTGGCGACCTCCTCCTTCTCCTCCTCGGTCTCAAGACCAAGGTCCTCGCCGCTGGCGACATTGCGCATTTCCTTGTCGTCATAGCTGCCGATGGAGAGCAGGCAGAACTCGTCGACATTGTCGCCGCAGAGCAGGACGTCGTAGCCGCGCGAGACGACCGACGTGACGCTCGGGCTTTGGGCCAGGCGTGCGACGGTGTCACCGGAAGCAAAGAAGATGCTTTCCTGGCCCTCTTGCATGCCGGCGACGTACTCGGCCAGCGTGATGGGCTTGTCCTCCTTGGCGGAGTGGAAGAGCAGCAGGTCCTGCAGCAGGTCCTTGCGCGCGCCATAGGTCGAGTAGATGTCGTACTTGAGCACATGGCCGAACTTGCCGAAGAAGTCGACATAGGCCTCGCGGTCATCCTTGCAGAGCTTCTCGAGCTCCTGCTTGATCTTCTTCTCGATGCGACGCTCGATGGCGATGAGCTGGCGGTCTTGCTGGAGCGTCTCGCGCGAGATGTTGAGGTTGAGGTCGGGACTGTCGACGACGCCGCGCACGAAGCCGAAGCAGTCCGGCAGCAGGTCCTCGCAGTGCTCCATGATCATGACGTTGTTGCTGTAGAGCGCCAGCCCTCGCTGGAAGTCCTTGGCGTACAGGTTCATGGGCGCATCCGTGGGGATGAAGAGCAGCGCGTCGTAGTTCAAGCTACCCTCGGCGTGCATGGAGATGGTGCGCAGGGGCGTATCGGCCGTATGGAACTGGGCCTGGTAGAAATCGGCATACTCCTCGTCGGAGACCTCCGACTTCTTCTTGGTCCAGATGGGAATCATCGAGTTGAGGATTTCCTCCTCGACGTACGTTTCGGTTGCGGGCACGTAGTCATCGCCGGCATCCTCGGGCTTGGGCAGCGTGCGCGTCTTCTCCATGTCCATGAGGATGGGGTAGCGGATGTAATCGCTGTAGCGCTTGACCAAGTGCTTGACGAGCGCCTGGGAGAGGTACTCGTCGTAGTTGACCTCGTCGGTGTTCTCGCGCAGATGCAAGATGATGTCGGTGCCGCGTTCTGCCCGCTCGGCTTCGCTGATGTTGTAGCCCTCGACGCCGTCGCTTTCCCACTTGAAGGCCTCGTCGCTGCCATAGGCCCTCGAGATGACCGTCACCTTGTCGGCGACCATGAAGGAGGAGTAGAAGCCAACGCCGAACTGGCCGATGATGTCGACTTCCTCGAGGTTCTCCGCGTCCGAGCTCTTGAACTCGAGCGAACCGGAATGGGCGATGGTGCCGAGGTTCTTGTCGAGCTCGTCCTTCGTCATGCCGATGCCGTCGTCGCTGATGGTAAGCGTGCGCGCGTCCTTGTCGATGGCGATCTTGATGTGCAGGTCGCTGCGCATGACGGAGCTGTCCTTGTTCTCGAGCGAGCTGAGGTAGAGCTTGTCGAGGGAGTCCGACGCGTTGGAGATGAGCTCGCGCAGGAAGATCTCGCGGTTGGTGTAGATGGAGTTAATCATCAAGTCGAGCAGCTTCTTGCTCTCTGTCTTGAATTTACGCATGGGTGTATGTCCTTTCGCGTGCGTTATATATACAAACAGTGATTGTACGAGAGGGAGGTATGGTCATGCATTAGCTGTCACAGATATGTTACCTAATTGCATTCGGTTAGAATATCTAAGTCGATTTATAGCAGATATTAGGGGTCTTCTTCCTTTTGAAACCTAAAGACTCGTATCGATGTAGAATAGCGCCCATGACGCAATCCATGACATATGACGATGCCGTTGCCACGCTCGAGGATGCGCTCAAGTTCGGGATGGATCCCTCGCTCGAGCCGATTCGAGCGATGTGCGCGGCGATGGGCGACCCGCAGAAGCGCTATCGATGCGTGCAGGTGGCCGGCACCAACGGAAAGTCCTCGACGACGCGCATGATCGCGGCCCTTTTGCATGCCCAGGGGCTGCGCGTCGGGCTATACGTATCGCCGCACCTGATCAAGTATCCCGAGCGCATCGAGATCGACGGGCGCGTCGTGAGCGACGAGGATTTCGCGCGGGGCATCGAGGTGGCCCTTGATGCGGCTGCGCGTGCGGGCGTACAGGCAACGGAGTTCGAGTTGCTCACGGCGGCGGCGTTGTGGCTGTTTGCACGGGAAGATGTCGATTGGGCCGTTCTCGAGTGCGGTTTGGGTGGACGCTGGGACGCGACGAGCGTCGTGGATCCGCAAGTCGCCGTCATCACGGGCGTGGCGCTTGAACACACTGCGATCCTCGGCGACACGATCGAGAAGATCGCGGGCGAGAAGGCGGCCATCATCAAGCCGGGGAGCCATGCGATATTCGCGCACGATCTTGCAGCGCATGAGGTCTTCGAGCGCCAGGCGCAAGACGTTGGGACGCCTTATTCGTACGCAAAACTCGATGCGACAAGAGCATTCGATGATGAGCTTGCATATATGCCCGTCTACCAGCGTTCAAACCTCGCGACGGCATTGGCAGCTGTTACCGTTGCGCTTGGTCATGCACCTTCGCCCGAAAGCGCCAGCATTGCGTTGGGCGGGCTGGTTATCCCCGGACGTTTTGAGATTCTGCGGCATGATCCGCTCGTCATCGTCGACGCCGCGCACAACCCGCAGTCAGCTCACGTGCTCGCAGGGGAGCTGAGGAGACTCTTCGACGGGGATGCGGCGATTCCCACGCTGCTGCTTGGCGTACTGGATGACAAGGATGCGCGTGGCATCATACGCGAGCTCTGCCCGCTGTTCGACCGCATCGTCGTCACGGCATCATCGTCTACACGAGCCGTTCCGGCCACCGAACTCGCCAGTCTCGTCGCGGAGGAGACTGGCGTGCGCCCCGAGGCGACGCATGACGTTCGCGCGGCTCAGGAGTTGCTTTCCGGAGAGCCTATCGTCGCCACGGGCTCCATTACCGTTGCTGGCGAGGTGAAGGGCATTTGGTGCTAGAATCTGCAGCATTAGCTCGCAGGCAAAGACAGTAAGAAGGCGACATGTCCGATATCCTCTCATCGGTACTCACATTTCCCGTTCGCATAATCCTCATCTTGACCGTGGTCATCCTGATCGGCCTTTGGATTGTCTCCATCGTCTGGGTCAACAGGGATGCCAAGACGCGCGAGGCACCCGTCACGCTCTGGACCGCCGTCGCCATCGTTCCCGTCGCCGGCCTGGTTGCCTACTGCCTGCTGCGTCCGCCCCTCAACGCCGCGGATTCCACTGAGCAGGCCATGAATCTCGAGCTCATGGGTCGTCAGCTGTCCGATTACGGGAATTGCCCCCGTTGCGGCGAGCCGGTGAAGGCCGATTACATAGCCTGCCCCAAGTGCCGTGCCCACCTGCGCAACGTCTGCGGTAACTGTGGCCGGCCGCTCGAGCCCGGCTGGCAGCTCTGTCCTTACTGCGGTCGACCGTTTGCGCGCAAGACGCGCCAGCGCAGCATCTAGCCCAAGTTTCCCTTGCATCGCATCTGTTTGCGGTGTAGATTCTCGCCATGTGCTTTTAACGATAAGTCCCACTCGGTTTGTGACCGAGAACGGGCGGAAAGGAACAGCCATGAGCACGATTTCTGTCATTCTTCCCGACAATTCAACCAGAGAGCTCGAAGAGGGAGCGACAATCGCGGATTGCGCTGCTGCCATTGGCAGCGGACTGGCCAAGGCCGCCATCGCCGGCAAGGTCGACGGCAAGCTCGTCGGGCTCGACGCGCCCCTCGCCGATGGCGCGCACGTCGAAATCATCACGAGCCGCTCGCCCGAGGGCCTTGGCATCCTGCGCCATTCGACTGCGCATATCATGGCCGAGGCCGTTCAGGAACTCTTCCCCGGTGCGCAAATTGCCTTCGGTCCTCAGACTGACGACGGCTTCTTCTACGATTTCGGTCTCGACGAGACCATATCCTCCGACGACTTCGAGGCAATCGAGGCCAAGATGAGGGAAATCATCAAGAAGGACGAACCTTTCGTGCGCGAGGTCGTTACCCGCGACGAGGCCAAGGAGATATTCAAGGACCAGAAGTTCAAAGCCGAGCACATCGATGACCTGCCCGCCGATGCCGAGATCTCCATCTACCGTCACGGCGACTTTGTCGATCTGTGCAAAGGCCCCCACATTCCCAGCTCGAAGAAAATCGGCGCCTTCAAGCTCATGAAGGTCGCCGGCGCCTACTGGAAGGGCGATGCCGACAACGAGCAGCTCCAGCGCCTGTACGGAACGGCGTTTTTCGACAAGAAGGACCTCAAGGACTACCTCCACATGCTCGAGGAGGCCGAAAAGCGCGACCATCGCAAGCTTGGTCGCGAGCTCGGTATCTACATGATGGACGAGGAGGCCGGTGTGGGTCTGCCGCTGTACCAGCCGGCCGGCGCCCGTATCATCCGCATCCTGCAGGAGTGGCTGCGCAAGGAGCTCTACCGTCGCGGTTACGAGGAGGTCATCACGCCGCACATCTACAAGGCGGATGTCTGGAAGACGAGCGGCCACTATGGCTACTACCATGACAACATGTACTTCTTCGAGATCAACGAGGGAAGCGACGAGGAACCGCGCTTGAGCGAATACGGCGTGAAGCCGATGAACTGTCCCGGTCATGTCATTCTCTATAAGAATGACATTCACTCCTACCGCGAGCTTCCCGTGCGCTACTTCGAGTTCGGCACCGTCTATCGTCACGAGATGAGCGGCGCCGTGCACGGTCTCATGCGTGCTCGCGGATTCACGCAGGATGACGCTCACGTCTTCTGTCGCGAGGACCAGGTCGTCGACGAGGTCTGCGCGATACTCGATCTGGCGGATTCCATCATGAGCGAGTTCGGTTTCGAGTATGCGGCGGAGATCTCGACGCGTCCTGAGAAGTCCATCGGAACCGACGAGATGTGGGAAAAGGCGGAGGGCTTTCTGCGCGAGGCCATCGAGCGTCGGAATCTCCCGTACGAGATCAACCCCGGAGACGGCGCCTTCTACGGCCCCAAGATCGACATCAAGGTCAAGGACGCGCTCGGTCGCTGGTGGCAATGCTCGACGGTCCAGGTCGACTTCAACCTACCCGAACGCTTCGACATCACCTATCGCACGGCCGAAAACACGAGCGAGCGTCCGTGGATGCTTCACCGTGCGCTCTTCGGCTCTATCGAGCGCTTCCTCGGCATTCTCATCGAGCATACGAGCGGCAATCTTCCGTTGTGGCTCGCGCCGACGCAGGCGATCGTCATCCCCATCGCCGATCGTCACGCGGAGATGGCCCAGCAGGTCGCGGACGAGTTGCGTGCGCATGGCGGCCGCATCGAGGTGTACGACCAGAACGAGCCCATGCGCGTCAAGATCGCCAAGGCGCAGGGGCAGCGTGTGCCCTACATGCTCGTCATCGGTGACAAGGAAGTCGAGAATGGAGAGGTCGCGGTGCGTGAGCGTCACGAGGGTGATCTCGGCTCGATGAAGCTCGAGTATTTCGCGAACATCATCGAGGAAGCGCAGGTCTGATGACGCGTCCGATGACCATCGCCGAGAAGATCCTCGCGGCGCATGCGGGGCTCGGCGAGGTCGTCTCCGGACAGCTCGCAGAATGCGATCTCGACCTGGTGCATGCCAACGACATCACGGCGCCCATCGCCATTGACGTGTGTCGTCAGGTTTCCGACGGCGTCTTCAATCCCGCGCGCATTGCCCTCGTCCCCGATCACTATGTACCCAACAAGGACATCAAAAGCGCCGAGCAAGCCAAGCTCATGCGCGAGTTTGCGCGAGAGCATGGCATCGGGCATTACTACGAGGTCGGGTGCGCGGGAATCGAGCACGCGCTGCTGCCTGAGCAGGGCGTGGTGGTGCCCGGGGACCTCACCATAGGGGCCGATTCGCATACCTGCACCTACGGCGCGCTCGGGGCGTTTTCGACGGGCATGGGGTCAACTGACGTTGGCGTCGCGTTTGCCACGGGGAGGGCATGGTTCAAGGTGCCCGAGAGCGTCAAGATCGTTCTCGAGGGAGAACTCGCTCCCGGCGTAAGCGCCAAGGACCTCATCCTGCACGTCATCGGTCAGATTGGCGTCGATGGCGCTTTGTACCAGGTGCTGGAATTTGTTGGGCCGGCCGTCGCGCAAATTTCGATGGACGGGCGTTTCACGATGTGCAACATGGCCATCGAGGCAGGCGCCAAGACGGGCATCTTCGCCGTCGATGACGTGACGCGTGCCTATGTGGAGCAACGGGCTGAGCGGTCATGGGTCGAGTACGTTTCAGATGAGGATGCGTCCTATGCGCGTGTCGTGCGCATTGATGTCTCACAGGTTGCCCCGACGGTCTCGTTGCCGCACCTGCCGAGTAACACGAAACCGGCTGCCGACTGCAATGACATGCGCATCGATCAGGCCGTCATCGGCAGCTGCACGAACGGGCGCATCGAAGACATGCGCATGGCCGCCGAGGTATTGCGTGACCGCATGGTTGCTCCCGGCGTGCGTTGCATCATCATCCCCGCAACGCAAGACGTGTATCGCCAGTGCGTCCACGAGGGTCTCGTGGACGTGTTCCTCGACGCGCATTGCGCCGTGTCGACACCTACCTGCGGGCCATGTCTGGGCGGGTATATGGGCGTGCTCGCGTCGGGCGAGCGTTGCATCGCCACGACCAACCGCAACTTCGTCGGCCGCATGGGGGCCAAGGACAGCGAGGTCATCCTCGCGAGTCCTGCCGTTGCCGCCGCA
>UQUH01000004.1 GCA_900544245.1 uncultured Coriobacteriaceae bacterium
CTGCCTGTTCCAAAAAACCAGACAAAAGTGCCCCGGCAACTATTGTCTGGCCCCCCGGCGTCCGTTTTTCATTCGTAGGGACTGAAGGCGAGCGTCGCGTTGTGGCCGCCAAAGCCAAGCGAGTTGGAGAGCGCGACCTTCTGCGGTACGTCCGTCAGAGCCTCGGTCACGACGTTGACGGCGCACTCGGGATCGGCCTCGGCAAACCCCGTCGTCGGCGGCACGCAATCGCGGGCGACCGAAAGCGCACAGACGATGGCTTCGACCGCGCCGGCCGCACCGAGCGTGTGGCCCGTCGTGCCCTTGATGGACGTCACCGGAATGCCCGCGGCAAGCTCGTCATCATCGCATAGCGCGTACAGGGCGATTGACTCGGTCTTGTCGTTTGCGGGCGTACCCGTGCCGTGGGCGTTGACGTGCCCGATGTCGGCGGGCGTGAAACCACCCTCCTCGAGCGCTTGGCGCATGGAACGCACGATACCCGCGCCTTCGGGGTCGGGCGCGGTCATGTGGTAGGCGTCGCCGGTAGAGCCATATCCGGTAATCTCGGCAATGGGTGTGGCACCACGTTTGAGCGCATGTTCAAGTGATTCGATGACGAGCGCACCAGCGCCTTCGCCGGCGACAAAGCCCTTGCGTCGCACGTCGAAGGGAAGTGACGCCTGGGCGGGATCTTCGGCCCTGGAAAGCGCCCCGAGGTTGGTGAACCCAGCGATGCATATGGGCGATACCGATTCCTCGGATCCTCCGACAAGCGCAGCATCGGCATAGCCGTGACGGATTGCACGGACAGCCTCGCCGATATTATGCGCACCGGTCGCACAGGCGGTGACCACGTTGATGCACGCCCCGTGAATGCCATAGCGAATGGCGAGGTTACCGGCGGCGATGTTGCCGATCATGGTGGGGACGAACAGCGGGCTCACACGCTTGGGGCCCTTGTCGTGCAAGGTCTCGAACCCTTTCTGCAGCTCGTCGATACCGCCGATGCCCGTACCAAACGCAATGGCCACGCGCGTGGAATCGACATCGTCCATGTTGAGCCCTGCCTGGGCCATGGCCTCGTCGGCTGCGACCATGGCGTACTGGACGAAGCGCTCGAAGCGACGAGCCTCCTTCTTGGAGAGACCGTGCTCGGTAGCATCGAAGCCACGCACCTCGCCGGCATTATGAACCTCATATTCAGATGTGTCGAAACGTTCGATGGGCGCGATACAGCATTGCTTGCCCATGACGGCATCCCACAGCGCATCCACGCCAACACCTGCCGGCGTAACGGCACCCATGCCCGTGATGACGACACGCTGCATGCCGTCCGGGCGACGAAGGTTCATATTCTCGTTTGTCGTGCTCATAGGGAAAGTCCTCCATCGATGCTGATTACCTGGCCGGTTATATAGGATGCGGCGGGACTCGCGAGAAACGCCACGAGAGCAGCCACGTCATCTGCCTCGCCCAATCGGCCAAGACCAATCTGGGAGGTGATGGCTTCCTTCTGCTGATCGTTGAGCGCGTCCGTCATATCGGTCGCGATGAAGCCCGGGGCAACGGCGTTGACCCTGATGTTGCGGCGAGCGAGCTCCTTGGCGAGCGACTTGGTAAGGCCGATGACACCGGCCTTGGATGCGGCGTAGTTTGCCTGCCCCGCATTGCCCGTGATACCGACGATGCTGCTCATATTGACGATGACGCCGCTGCGTTGCTTCATCATGTACTTAGACGCAGCCTTACAGCAGTTGAAAGTGCCCTTAAGGTTCACGTCGATGACGGCATCGAAGTCGTCCTCGCCCATGCGCGCGATGAGACCGTCGCGTGTAATGCCCGCGTTGTTGACGAGCACGTCGATGCGACCGAGCTCGGTAACCGCCTGGTCCACGAGGGCCTTGGCGGCCTCCGTATCTGCCACGTTTGCCACAATGGCCAGCGTACGCACGCCATACTCGTTGGCAATCTCCTCGGCGGCAGCGCTCGTACGCTCGAAGCTCGAATCGCTCGAGCAGTTGAGGCAGACGTCATAGCCATCGGCAGCGAGCGCCCGTGCGCAGGCAAGGCCAATGCCGCGGCCTGACCCGGTGACGAGGGCGACGGGATTGCCCTGATCGATGTTACTCATCGCTTTCCCTCCACGATTCTTCGAGCTCCTCGAAGCTCGGCCTATCTTGCACGCAAGCGCGCGTTGCCTCCTTGTCGATGCGACGAACCAGGCCGCTCAGCACACCGCCGAAGCCGACCTCGATGAAGGTGCTCGCATCCTGCTCGCGAAGCGCCTCGACGCTCTGCTGGAAGCGCACGGGATGCGTGAGGTGGTCGACCAGGCGCTGACGCACGGTTGCCGTATCGAGCGGCGTGGCGTCGGTGTTACAGATGACCGGGATGACCGGCTCCTTGAAGTCGACGGTCGCGAGATACTCCGCAAACGGCTCGCACGCCGTCTGCATGAGCGGACTGTGAAATGCTCCTTGCGTCGCCAGGCGGCTCAGCTTGCCACCCTGCTCCTTCCAGGCTTCCTCCGCACACTCGATTGCGGGCACGGTGCCGGCCACGACGATCTGGCCCGGGCAATTGAAGTTCGCAGGTGCGAGCACGTCACCCTGGGCGCATTGCTCGCACAGCGCCATGACGCTCTCCTCGTCGGCCTTGAGCAGCGCGGTCATCGCACCCGGATTCGAGCGCGCCGCCTCGTCCATGACGCGCGAGCGCACGTCGATGAGACGAAAGGCCTCCTCGTCAGTGAGCATATCGGCCAGGGCGAGCGCGCTGATCTGCCCAAGCGAGAAGCCGAGCAGCGCATCGGGCCGGATGCCGCGCGCCATGAGGGCGCGGCCGATGCCGATGGAAAGCGCGGCGATGGCGACCTGCGCGTTGCGCGTCTCGTTGAGCTGCGCTTGTGCCTCGTCGCCTTCGCTGTTGATGAGCGCCGCTATGTCGCGGTCGAACACGTCGGATGCGCACTCGAGCGCGGCTTTCACCTCGGGAATGCCAAAGAGCGAAACGCCCATGCCGGGCTTTTGCGACCCCTGGCCCGAGGCCATGAAGACCGTGCGGACCGGTCCGATTCCTTCAAGTTGAGCCATAGCTTCAGTCTTCCTATGCGTCGGCGTCTTCCAGGCAGCGGCCCTGACGGGCGTTGAGCTCGGCCATGGTGGCGAGGTCAAGCGCACCGAGCGCCTCGGCCTCGGCCATGAGCTCGGCGATGAGCTCCTTGGCCGTCCCGCGCTTCTTCACGAGCGCGGCAACCTGACCGGCGAGGATGGAGCCGTTCTCCATATCGCCCTCGACTGCACGTTTGAGCGAACCTGCATACATGCCCTCGAGATCGTCGGGGCTACTCGCCTCCATCTCGCGCTTGCGGCAGGCACGTGCGAACTTGTTCTTGAGCCCTCGCACGGGATGACCTGTGCCGCGACCCGTCACGATCGTGTCGGAATCCTTGGCGCCGAGCACCTTCTCCTTCCACGGATCGCACACGGTGCACTCGTCGATGGTGAGGAAGCGCGTGCCCATCTGCACGCCCTCGGCACCCAACGCGAAGGCTGCGCAGATGCCGCGACCGTCGGCGATGCCGCCAGCGGCGATGACGGGGATGGAAACGGCCTCGCGCACGCTGGGTACGAGCGCCATGGTGGTGAGCTCGCCGACGTGACCGCCGGATTCGGTGCCCTCGGCGACCACGGCATCGACGCCAAGGCGCTCCATGCGCCTGGCCTGCGCCGTGGTGGCGATGACGGGAATGACCTTGATGCCGGCCTCGCGCCACATGGGCAGGTACTCGGTCGGGCTGCCGGCGCCTGTGGTGACGACCTTGACGCCGAGCTCGACGACGAGCTTGGCGATCTCGGGCGTGAGCGGGTCCATGAGCATGATGTTGCAGCCGAAGGGCTTATCGGTCTGCGCCTTGGCCTGCTTGACCTGCTCGGCAATCCAATCGAGCTTGGCACCGCCACAGGCGATGATACCCAGGCCGCCGGCCTCGCTGACCGCCGCGGCAAGCGAGGCATCCGCAACGCGGGCCATGCCACCTTGGATGATGGGAGCCTCGATGCCCAGGAGTTCGGTTACTCTCGTTTTCATGAAGCGCTTCGACCTACTTCAGGGAGTCGATGTGCTCGACGATGTCGCCAATGGTCACGAGATCGGTCGGCTCGCCGAAATCGACCTCGCACTGGTCCTCGATGTCGCAGATGAGCTCGACCATGTCGAGGGAGTCGATGCCCAGGTCCTCGATGACGGCATCTTCGGTGATGGCTTCCGGATCGAGGTCCTGGTTCTCGACCAGCACGTCGCGGACGATGTCGATAGTTGCCATGATGGTTCCTTTCGCGGTGTCTAACTTATGAGCGCGATTATTGTAGACGAAGATTTTATGAGTGAGCCACGATGCAAAATCTTGCGCAAACATTGGAAGCGAAGGCATATTTCGACGGAATTACTCTAAGATAGTCGGGCGTCAGCCCACCCGGACAGGCGAAGGCGACGACCGACCAACAAGGAGAAATGCCATGGGATGCAAGATCGTCGGACACGGAAAGGCCCAACCGGAGCTCGTCGTGAGCAACGATGACCTGGCAAACATCGTCGACACGAGCGATGAATGGATCGTCGAGCGCACCGGCATCCACAACCGTCGCATCGCGGTTGACGAGTCCACCACCGATCTCGGAGTCCAGGCTGCACAAGCCGCCCTCGAAAACGCGGGCGTCGCGGCCGGAGATATCGACCTCATCGTCTGCATGACCATCTCCGGGGACGTCATCGTGCCGTCCCAGGCAGCGCTCATCAAGGCGCAACTGGGCGCCGAGCATGCCATCGCATTCGACCTCAACGCCGCGTGTAGCGGGTGCATCTACGGCATCGACGTTGCCTCCACCATGATCGAGGCCTCCGTCGCCAGCGAGGGCGGAAGCGGCATCGGCCACAAGCGCAACGCCATGCGCCGCGCGCTGGTCGTGGGTGCGGAACGGCTTTCGCGCATCACCGACTGGACCGATCGCGCCACCTGCGTGCTCTTTGGCGATGGAGCCGGCGCCGTGGTGCTCGAGTGGGATGAGAGCGCGCCGGGCACTCTGGCGAGCTTCCTCAAAAACACCGATGATGACACCCTATGTCTGACCGTCGATGCGAACCACGACATGAGCACGTTTCCCTTTGAGGAGAACGTCGGCAACGTGGGCGTGGGCGAGATCATGAACATCGAGACCGACGAGGGTGGCTTTGCCGAGCATGCCGCCTTCATCCGCATGCACGGCCAGCGCGTCTTCAAGTTCGCCACCGCCGCCATCGTTGAGGCTGCACGCGAGGTGTGCGAGCGTGCGGGCGTGTCGATGGATGAGGTGAGCTGCATCGTGCCGCACCAGGCAAACGACCGCATCATCCGCTTTGCCGCCAAGAAGCTGGGTGTTCCCTACGAGCGTTGGCAGGTCTCCATCGCCGAGGCAGGCAACACGAGTGCGTCGAGCGTGCTCATGGCACTTTCCGACGCCTACGACGAAGGCCGCATCCAGCCGGGCGACAAGGTGATGTGCGTGGGCTTTGGCGGCGGACTCACGAGCGGCGCGCTGCTGTTCGAGGCGTAGAGGGCGCAAGGCGGAAAATCGGTAATGGTAACCGCGGATTTTCGGTAATATGGCGATTAGGCCACTATTCGCCGCATGATTTGCGGTGATTATGTTGCTATTCGCCGCATCGCCCGGTAGAATCGTCGTATGTACATATACGAGGGACAAAACTGGATTGATTTCAGCTGGGACGAGAAGGTCGTCACGCCCCTGCTCTCCGACGTGCGCTTCTTGCAGGGATCCTTCCTGGTCCGCATCGATTCGCTGGGGTTCGAGGTAAACTCGCAGCTCGAGGTCGATGCCGTCTCGAACGAAGTCATTGCCTCATCGCAAATCGAGGGCGTGAGGCTTGACGCAGACGAGGTGCGCTCATCGGTCGCCCGAAACCTGGGAATCACGCACCTTGAGTCGCCAGACGAAACGCCTGCGGTCGACGGAGCGGTCTCGATCATAATCGACGCAACGCAAAACCACGCGGAGCCCCTGACGCGGGAACGCCTTTGCGCTTGGCATAGCGCATTGTTCCCGACCGGGTACAGCAGTCCATACAAGATAGATGTCGGGACATATCGCAAGGGCGCCATGAGCGTGGTGAGCGGACCGGTGGGACACGAGAAGACGCACTACGAGGCTCCATCTTCCGATCAGGTTCCCGCGCTCATGAACGAATTCCTCGTCTGGTTCAACGACGTCGAGATGGAGCAGCTCATCAAGGCGGCTATCGCGCACCTGTGGTTCCTGACGATCCACCCCTTTGATGACGGGAACGGGCGCATAGCTCGCGCAATCACCGAGATGATGCTTGCGCGTTCGGATAACAGCCCCCGCAGGTACTACAGCATGGCATCGTATATCCTTGCGCATCGAAAAGACTATTACAGCGCAATCGAGCAGGCGGAGAAGGGAACAAGCGACGTAACCGAATGGATCGCCTGGTTCTTGAGCGCACTACAAGGCGCCATCGAAGAAAGCGACGTGGCCGTGTCGGGCGTCCTGCATCGCGAGGCGTGGTGGCAGGGAGTAGCCGACGTCCAGCTCAACGAACGACAGAGGAAGATGCTCCAGCTTCTCCTAGGTGACTTCGAGGGAAAGCTCACGTCCGGCAAGTGGGCGAAAATCTGCAAGGTCTCGAGTGACACGGCGCTGCGCGACATCAACGACCTAATCGCGAAGGACCTGCTCAGGCGCGATGAAAGTGCCGGTGGTAGGAGCACGAGCTACGTGTTGGTTATGGGTGACGAGATGAAGGGCTCATCATGCAGCGGTCTATGAACGTCGACATATCGACAAACGAGCTCGAGTATGCGCCTATCGATTTTGATGACCCGCAGGCACTCCTCGAACACGCAAAGAAACTTGAGGGGCACACGTTCCGTGAGGTTTTGGACCTTGGAATTACCCCCGATGGACCCGCTGCAGGAAAGACCGACTATAACGATGCCTCTTTCAAAGGAGGTATGGGCACGCTCATCGAGGAGCGGTACTTCGGTTACCACGCCAATAGCGATGCGCATGCCGACTTTGCCGACGCTGGCGTAGAGCTGAAAACTACCTGCTATGACGTCAAAAACGATGGCAGCATTCGAGCCGGCGAGCGTCTGGTCCTCGGCATGATTGCTTTCAATGAAAGCATTGAGCGCGCTTTCGACGAGTCGCACATGTGGGAAAAGGGCGGAAACATTCTGCTCATTTATTACAAGCGCGACAAGACAGTCGATAAATACGACCAGAGAATCGAGTACGTCACACTCTTCACTCCTCCCGATGAAGACCTCGCAATCATCCGCGAGGACTACAACACCATCCAAGAATACGTAATGGATGGAAGAGCAGATGAGCTATCTGAATCGATGACTCATTACTTGGGAGCATGCACAAAAGGCGCGACGGCCGAGAAAAGCATGCGTGACCAAACCGTGTATGCACCGGGAAAGAAAGCGAGAGGTCGAGCCTGGTGCTATAAGAACAGTTACATGAATGTCGTTCTCAACGACTACATCATCGGCCAAAGAAGCAGCGAATCCATCATCAAGAATTCGGAACAGCTATCCACCCACTCCTTTGAAGAGCATGTCATATCGCTCATCGAACCTTTTGTTGGAATGACCGACAGAGAGATTTGCGACAAGCTTGGCCTCGCCTACACAGGTAATAAGGCTCAATGGACCACAATTGTTTATCACATGCTCGGGCTGCATGACAATCGCGCAGACGAGTTCGAGAAGGCAAACATTAGTGTCCGAACAGTGCGCGTTGAGGAGCGGGGCAGTATCGTACAGAGTCTTTCCCTCGATACCTTCTCCTTTATCGACCTCATGACTGAGGAATGGGAAACCGCCCCGCTTCATGAATACTTCGAAGAAACCAGATTTCTATTCGTTGCATTTCAGAAAGAAGGCGAAAGCCTGAGACTTAGAGGAGCAACATTTTGGAGCATGCCACGAAAGGATATCGACGGTCCTCTTCGCTCATGTTGGCAAGCTACCAAAGACGTAATCAGTAATGGGGTTTCGATTGTTGAGGTGCCTAGAGGCGAAAGGACTCGTTTCGAAAACAATCTCCCCAGCAAAACCGAGAATCCCGTTGCGCACGTTAGACCGCATACGTCGAAGGCAGCTTATCGACTCGAAGACGGTCGAATCGTTGGGGACATCGAGCATCATGCCGACGAGTTGCCCGATGGTCGCGCTATGACGAAGCAGAGCTTCTGGCTGAATAATGACTATATTTATGAAATCGTGCGGGATATTTAGCATGTTCTCATCTGAGAAACCTAGATCTTTTGTCACCGATCATCTACAATAGACACCACTCTGTGCGGCACGTCCCCACGACAATCACGTGTCACACCTATAAACAAGAATATGCGTCCAAGGCTTTCAGAATGCGAAGGAGCACCCTATGGCCAACGACACAATCGAAGTGGCAGAGCTATTCGCCGGGGTTGGCGGATTTCGTCTAGGTCTAGACGGATACCATGACCCAGACCATCCCGAATTTGATATGGAGGCCGCTGGTCCATTCAAAACCGTATGGGCCAACCAGTGGGAGCCGCCTGGAACAGAATCCAAGCAGTTTGCATGGCGCTGCTATGAAGAGCATTTTGGCGCAGGTAGCTGCGTCAACGAGGATATCAACAAGGTGCTTGACGAATACGAAGCAGGCGAGCGAGACATCCCAGATTTTGACATGCTGGTCGGCGGATTCCCGTGCCAAGACTACTCGGTCGCCAAGCCTCTCAACATGGCCAAGGGCATCGAGGGCAAGAAGGGCGTCCTGTGGTGGGATATCTACCGCATGATTCACCTAAAAAAACCAAAGTATTTACTTCTCGAAAACGTCGATCGTCTTCTCAAAAGCCCGGTGAAGCAACGTGGACGCGACTTTGCGATTATCCTGAGTTGTTTGGCAGAAGAGGGATATTCAGTTGAGTGGCGTGTCATCAACGCAGCAGAATACGGCATGCCGCAAAAGCGCCGTCGCGTATATATTTATGGCGAGCTCGCGAAAGATGAATGGGACCTTGAAAGCCGCATCAAGCAAGACGGCATCATGGCAAAGGCATTTCCCATCACTGAGAAAGTCACCGCAATCACCTCCGTTGATGTCACTGCGGATCCTTACGAGATATCCCAGCACTTCGGTGTTGGCAAGAAGCTCTCACCTTTCCAAAATGCCGGAGCGATGCAAAAAGGTCAGGTCATGACATGCAAGGTTGAGCCCGCCTTTGATGGCGAGGCGGCTACGCTTGCTAGCATTGTCGTTCCTGATGCTGAGGTACCGCCTGAATTCTTCATCTCAGAAGAAGACCTTCCCAAATGGAAGCGAATGCGTGAAGCAAAAAAGGAACCCCGCAAAACAGCTGCGGGATTTACGTATATGTACACCGAGGGGGCGATGGCGTGGCCCGACCCACTCGATAGACCAGCGCGAACCATCCTCACTGGTGAAGGCGGCAAAGGTGCCAGCCGCACCAAGCATGCTGTTATGGGAGATAGCAAACGAATCCGTCGTCTTGTTCCCGACGAGCTCGATATGATTCAGATGTTTCCCAAGGGCTGGACAGATACGGGCATGACTGATGGTCAGCGTGCTTTCTGCATGGGTAATGCGCTTGTGGTCGAGATTCCGCACAGGATAGGGAAAGAGATAGCAGCAGCGTTAGATTGAGTAACTGCAATGAGGCACAAAGGAACAAAACAAGTTACGCACGACAATCATTATGTTCCTCAATTTTATTTAAAACAATGGTCCAGAAATGGGAATACGGTTCGAACCTACAATGGCATCGTCTCAAATAAAGGCGTTCCTGTATGGAAATCCACGCCGATTAAATCAACTGCTTATCAGCCTGATCTATATACTGTGCGTATTGATAGAAGCGACAACGACGAATACGAAAGCTACCTAGAACGCAAGATTGAAACGCCTGCTGCAGAAGTATTTCGCGCAATCGACCGACATACATTGCTCACTACTCAAGACGTGAATACGCTTGTTCAGTTCTTGGTAGCTCAAATGACTAGGACACCTTCATGGTATCAGCAAGTCGCTAAAACAACTGAAGAGATATTTGAAGACACAGCAAAAGAAACAATAAGGGAAATAGAGAAAGAGCTCAGTGAAAAGGGAATCGAGGCATTGCGCCAAGGAAGAAGAGCGGCTCCCCGCTCTGTTGGACTTACTGGCCTCGGAGATATGCCCTTAAAATGCTCGTTAGAGCAGGGGCAATCTGCAATTAGAGTCGAAACATATATTGGTCGTCAACCTTTTGTTGCCTCGTCAGTTCGAGCGTTGACAGGCCAGATATCGCAAGTACTCCACTCCTATAATTGGCGAATCATATATCTTGATGATGAAGTGTCCCTGCCAACGAGCGATAACCCTGTAGTCATTTTTGGGAGGGACAGATTTGGCAACACAAGCGTGGGATTAGATATTGGGCTCGGAACAAAGTTCGCTGACATAGTGATGCCTCTCTCACCTCAAGCGTTGTTGTTTACTGAAGTGGGGAGAACGAAAGACGAAATCGATGCAATTAATTTTGATTCCAATTTGGTTTTATACCTTAGGGAGCTGATAATAAATAACGCATATCGATATGTGTATTCTCAAGAGGATATCCCTGAGATTGAGAACATAAGACCACGACTAGTTGACGCACGCCGATATAAAGAGATTAGGGACGAACAAGAACGGTGGCATCGTGAACAGGGCGAATTAGAGGAGACTTTTCCATTCTCCTGTTCTTCGGCTCTATAAAACTCCGAGTGTTTCTAACAGCATATAGCGTTCCATTAATAGCGTTCGTTCTCCTTGATATATCGTATAAATGCAATCTCTTGCACTGCAACAAGCATGTTTCGCAGTTTTCAAGAACTCTTCTTCCTACACAACCCCCGCAGCCCGAATTGCCGCGACAACCTCGATGTCCGATGGCAACCATCCCACGTCATCCAGCTCGTCGTGGCCCAGCCAGCGCGCATCGCTGTGCTCGAGTAGCTTCATACTGCTGGCGAGCGTGCAGACAAAGCATTGCATCGTCATCGCGAACTCGGGATAGTCGTAGTCGACCGTGATGAGCTTCGGTCCCACCTCGATGGTAGCGTCGAGCTCTTCACGGATCTCGCGTACGAGCGCCGCCTCGGGAGCCTCGCCCGGCTCGATCTTGCCGCCGGGAAACTCCCAGCTGCCCTTGTAGTTGCCGTAACCGCGCTGCGTCGCCAGAATCTTGCCGTCATGCACGATGATTGCGGCTACCACCTCGATGTGTTTCATGAAAAAGTCCTAACTAAAGCGAAGTATGGGGTCACTGCGCTGGTCTTCGATGGCAAGTACAATGACCGCTCTCTTGGCTTCATCAATCAAGTAATAGATGCCGTATATGTCTGCATACGCAACCCGGGCGTCATCGGGAAGATTTGCCGCCTCGTACTGTGGATCATAAACCCTTCCAACACCGGGGAATCCCTCTAGAATATCGAGCATCATATTGACCCGGGAAAAACGTGGAGAATGAGATGCCCGCCTGTAGTCTTCCTCGGCCTCTTGCGTCATGAGCACCTCATAGAAAACGAATTCTTCGGCATCACCTTTCGCGTTCACTCGAGGCCCATTTCTTTGCGAATCTGCTTCAGCGGCTTTGTCCTGCCCGCCTTCACGTCTTCATAGGCCGCTTCGAGGCGCTTGTTCAGGGCTCGTTCGTAAGCGGAGACCTCCTTGCGAAGTTGCTCCTGTGTCTCGTAATAGTGCGCGTCCATGACGACGAGATCGGCTTTGCCGTTGCGCGTAATGTAGACAGGTCCGGGATTGTTTTGGCAGAGCTCGTAAATCTCGCCGATGTTCCTTTGAAGATCCGATGCGGTTCTCACGATGGGCATGACGCACCTCCTTATCTGATAGCTGCATTTTACCATGGTGTTCAGAAAATATTCTGAACACCATGACCAATACTTTCGCCTCTTCGAATCGAGATCTCCCGGCTTCGCTTCGCTCGAAATGACAAGAACAGAGCGCGCCGCCATCTGTCCCCTCAAGCCCGTGGGCGGATGCGATAGCTCACGCCGAGCTCGTCGCATAGCTCCTGGCAGGCGCGCTCCTGCTCGTGGGTTATGGTGCCTCCCACCGTGGTGAGCACCACCGTCGGGACGTGGATTGCCGCGCGGCATGCGAACTCGAGCATCGCGGGATGGGCCTGCTCACCAAACTTGCTGCGCGTGAGCGCGAGATACTCGTCCGCGTCGGGGCTGTTGAGGCTGACCGAGACGGCGTCGACGATTCCTTCGAGCTCGGGCGTGACATCGCGTCCGTTGATGAGCGAACCCTGGCCGTTGGTGTTGATCCGCACCGGCAGCTCCGTGTTCTCCTTCACCCAACGGGCGACTTCCTTGAGTGCGTCAAATGCTTCCATAGGCTCGCCGTAACCGCAGAAGACGAGCTCGGAATAGCGCGAAAGGTCAAGCTCGCGCAGCTGGTCGATGACTTCCCCGGCCATGGGCTCGCGTTCGAGCCAGAGCACATCGTGGCCGTTGACGGTATCGGATTCGTTGCGGATGCAAAACGTGCAGCTGCATGGGCAACGATTGGTGAGGTTGACGTAGAGCGTGTCGCCGATCTCGTACAGTATGTTCATCACCTTGGTCATATGTGAGCTCCAGTTCGGTTTCGTTGTCGCGATTCGAGAGAATAGCCCTTCGTGTTGCCCCCGAAAACCCAGAATTCCAACATGCAAAACAAGTGACAGCACCATCGAGGAGCAAAAACGCAGTTGAATGTCGAAAAATGACGTTTTCCTAGGAATCTGGGAAGCGTCCTGTCGAAAAACGACGTTTTCCTAGGATTCGAGAGCGAAAAAGCCTAGGAAAGCGTCGAAAACGTGCATGACATGCCACATGACCCTAGGAAAACGTCGAAAACGTGCACGATGTGTCACGTGACCCTAGGAAAACGTGAAAAAGCTGCATGGGGCATCGCGTGACCCTAGGAAAACGTCATTTTCCTGCAGTTGCACGCGAAAGGGCCGCGAGCATAGTGCCCACGGCCCTTCACCTGCGACGCTACCAGAACCTCTACAGGTCGATGTACCAGATGCGCTCGATGTCGAGCGTCGCCTCCAAATCGCGGCGCACATTGGCGGGAACGGCCTGGTTGAGGTTGATGAGCACCTCGACCAGGGGATGCTCGGAATCCTTGGCGATCTGCATGGACTCGACGTTGATGCCTGCATCGCCAAACACCGTGCCGATCTTGCCAATCTGGCCGGGTTTGTCCTCGTACTCGAGCACGATGAAATCCTTCATCGGCACGAAGTCGACGGGCAGGCCCATGAAGTTGATGATACGCGGCATGTCCGAGGTCATATCGCGCGTGACGCTGATGGAGTACACGTCGTCACCACACGACGCTTCGATCTCAATATAGCTCGGATAGCTCTCCGAAAGCGGGTCGGTAGCGGTCTCGACGACGATGCCACGCTGCTCGGCGATATAGCTTGCGTTGATGATGTTGACGGTGACTTCGCTGTTGAACGTCACGCCACCCGCAAGCGCCGCCATTCCCAGGATCGTCGGATCCGTGTCTGCTATCTTGCCACATGCCGTGACCTTCAGCTTCTCGATGCCGCCACCAACGACCTGCGACAGAATCTCGCCGCCGCGCTGGGCAACGGGGATGAAGTACTTAAGCTGCGCCATGACATCGGCCGGGATGCGTGCGGCGTTCACCGCCGTGGCAACCGTCTTGCCCTCGAGACCGGCGATGACGTACTCGGCAATCTGCGTGGCAGCACGGGTCTGGGCCTCCTTAGTGGATGCGCCCAAATGCGGGGTGATGACGGCGTTCTCGAACTTGTGGATGGGTGAACCGGAAACGGGCTCGTTCTCCCACACGTCGATGCCAGCGCCGGCAAGATGGCCGTTCTCGAGCGCATCGGCAAGCGCATCGAGGTCAACCAGACCGCCGCGGGCGACGTTGAGGACGATGGCGCCCTCCGGCATCTCGGCTAGCTGCTTGGCACCGATCATGCCAGTGGTCTCGGGGGTCTTGGGCATGTGCAGGGTGATGAAGTCGGATTGCTTGCACACCTCGTCGATGTCATCGAGCAGCGTGATGCCGTAGTGGGCGGCGCGCTCGGGCGGGCAGTACGGGTCATAGCCGATGAGCTTCATGCCAAAGGCGGCGGCGCGCTCGGCAACAAGCAGACCGACGTGACCGGTACCGAAGATGCCGAGCGTCTTGTCCTGGAGCTCCTTGCCCGTGAACTTGGAGCGGTCCCATTTGCCTTCCTTCATGGACGCGCTCGCAGCAGCGGTGTTGCGTGCGGTGGCGAGCATGAGCGCCATGGTCTGCTCGGCAGCGGACACGACGTTGGAGAGCGGTGCGTTGCACACGATAATGCCGCGCTCGGTAGCGGCCTCACGATCGATGTTGTCGACGCCCACACCGGCACGGCCGATGATCTTGAGCTTGGTTCCGGCTTCGATGACCTCGCGGGTGACCGTCGTGGCAGAACGCACGATGAGCGCGTCATACTCGGGAATCATCTCGACGAGTTCCTCAGGTGTGGTATCGGGCTTGAACGTGACTTCGTAGCCGGCATCCTCGAGCACGGCGATGCCAGCCTTGTTGAACTTCTCCGGAATCAGTATCTTCATGACTATCCTCATTCTCTTGTTGCCATAATGAGACGGCGTAGCAAATGCAATCATTGTAGTCACCCTCCATCTCGGGCGATAAGGGCTTCCCCCTTTTGTTTCGACAAGCGTCATGAAAACTGTATATTTATATCGATTTGGCGGTTTTATCTCATAAAGTACGATTGAACACTCTTGATTTTACCGCCATGTCGCATATTTTAATCATATGACAAAACAGGCACACATCATCCTTGCCTACGAAAGCTCGCTCGCCTATTGGCGCAACCCAGCAGCGAAACGTGGGCGAATCCTAGACGCCGTCGAGGCGCGTAACTTTATCGATCGCGCGTGCGGAAGCGCTCACGTGCAGACACTCGACAGCGCCCTTTCGTCGGGCGTGCTCGCGGGAATGAACAAGCCGCTTGACCTGCTCACCGTCAACCGAAACGAAAGACGCTCCACCAAACGGGCGCGATTCCATTGCGTGCAAACCGCCCTGCCAGACGGAGCACTTGTCCTGGTTGACGAAACGACCCTTCCCGACGGCACAAGTCTGCATATCGCACTCACTAGCCCCGAATTCTGCTTCTTGCAGATGGCACGCTCGCTTGCATGGTTCGATTTGATCGCCCTCGGCTTCGAGCTCTGCGGGGACTACGCGCTTGTCCCCGATGCTCCACGCGGATTTCTTCCCCGCAGCTCCATCAGCACACCGGAGGGCCTTGCCACCTTCGCGGAAAGTGCCCATAACTTCACGGGAGCCAAGGCGGCTCGCAAGGCGGCCCGACAAATCCTGCAAGGATCGCGTTCGCCCAGGGAAACGAAGGTCTGCATGCTCGCGCATCTTCCCCGACTGCAGGGAGGAATGGGGTGCAAGGCCCCTCTGCTCGGCCAAGAAATCGAGGCGCCCGATCCCGCCGCGCGCATCCTTGGCACGCGCACCTTCAAACCCGACCTCTATTGGTCCGAATACCGCATGGCCGTCGAGTACAGCAACCGCGCATGGCCATCGGCACAGGAGCGCCTGAACTACGACAAGCTCGTGCGCAATGCATACCGCATGCTCGGGATCACCGCCATATCGCTCGGGAAGGACGACTTGTCCGACGACGCGGGCCTGCGGAAGCGGTTCGAGCTCGTCAACCGCAAATGCAAGCGGCGTTTGCAGGCGCCGAACGATCGGCATTTGGCTCGCCAAATCGAATTGCTCGAGTGGATGAACGACTAGCTCTCCAGGGCAATCAGCCATATCGTATTCGCTCTTTCGAGGCTCCCGTCTGGCTGTCTGTTCGCACATGCGCTACTATCGCTTGCAGTAACAACACGCGAAAGGATGCCCCATGGCCTCAGCATACGATGTCATCGTCGATACCCCCAAGTACCACCTCCAGGGAAAGGCAAAGCTTGAGCTCTTGGGCGAGACGGCGCGTGCGCATCTCGACATCACCGATGTGGGCTCGCTTGACGGAGAGGGAACCCGCAACGGCAAGGAATTCGACATCTCTGGCGTCGCACACATTGACGGCAAGAACATCGAGTTCACCGCCCATGGCGCGACCTGGGCAAATAGCATCGATGTCAAGGCGCAGACGAGCATCGGCGAAGTCGTCATCTACGGCACGATGACCGGCTACTCTGCAGGTGACGTCGTGGGCAACGACGCAGGCTTCGCGGGCCGCTGGGCCGACGTCTGATAGAGGGCATTTTTTCGGTAATGTGAGATTAGGGCAAGCTAGATGTAAAAATATTTCGATTGTGTGAGATGGAAAGACGTCACATGTAAAGAAATTGCGATTGTGTGGCGATCCGAAGACGACCGGTCTCGCATAATCGAAAAAACGTACACGAGAGATGAGTCGACTTCACATAATCGCAAAAAACACTCTTATCGGATGAGATGCATCGGCCCTCTGGCCTGTGCATGGCGCAGGTTTTTACTTGCATAGCACACGGTCACGGTATATCCTCAACGACAATTCCACTCCAGAGAAAGGTCGATCATGTCAACTGATTTCATCGCCATTGGCGAACGCATCCGCGGCATTCGCGAGGCCTGCGACGTCACGGCCGAGGACATGGCCGCCGACCTTGACGTCGATCTGGAAACCTACATCCAATGGGAGGAGACGGGTGCCGACGTACCCATCTCGGCCATCTATCACATGGCAAATCGCTTTGGCATCGAGTTCACGGAGATCCTGACGGGTAAGTCCGGGCACCTCGACACCTTCCACCTCATCAAGGCAGGCGAAGGTCGCGAGGTCGACCGACTTCCGGGCTATCACTTCGAGGATCTGGCCTGGCGCTTCACCCGAAAGGATTTCCAGCCCCTGCTCGTCACGCTCGACCCCCATGACGAGCCTGCCGAGCTTGTCGATCATCGGGGCCAGGAGTTCAACTACATCCTCGAGGGGTCTATCGTCTTTACCTTCGATGACCGCGAGATAGTCCTCGATGCCGGGGACTCCATCTTCTTCAACCCGGAACACAGGCACGGGCAACGTTGCAACGGCAACGTACCCGCCAAGTTCCTCACCATCATTTCAGAGTAATGAGACAGTTGCTCAGAGCAATTGTCTCATCGAGAAGCTAAGGAAAGCATAGAACCGTGGACTACATACTCAGCAAATATTGCCCCCGCATCGAATTCGACTCGTACGAGGACTTCTACGACAACTTCAAGATCGACGTGCCCGAGAACTTCAACTTCGCCTATGACGTCGTTGACGAGTGGGCGCGTGTCGAGCCCGACAAGAAGGCCCTCGTGTGGATCAACGACGCTGGCGAGGAACGCGAGTTCACCTTCACGGACATCTCGCTGCTCTCCAACCGCGCCGCCAACGCCTTCAGGAAGCTCGGCATCCGCAAGGGCGACGTCGTCATGCTGATGCTGCGTCGCCGTTGGGAATACTGGGTGTGCGCCATGGCGCTGTGCAAGATCGGCGCCTCAATCATCCCGGCGACCATCCAGCTCACCTCGAAGGACATCGCGTACCGCGCGAACTCCGCAGCCGTCAAGATGCTCATCTGCGTCGATGACGACTACGTGGTCGAGCAGGTGGAGGGCGCGCTGCCCAACTCGCCCAGCATCAAAGAAAAGGTGCTCGTCGCGGGCAAACGCGACGGCTGGCTGTCCTTCGACGAGCTCATCGAGGACGAGAGCGACCAGTGGGAGCGTCCCACCGGCGAGGATGCCACCCAAATCGACGACATCATGCTCATCTACTTCACGAGCGGCACCACGGGCAACGCCAAGGCCGTGGAGCACAGCTTCAAGCACCCGCTCGGGCACATCCTCACCGCCAAATACTGGCAGCAAGTACGCGAGAACCGCCTGCACATGTCCGTGACCGACAGCGGCTGGGCCAAGTTCGGCTGGGGCAAGATCTACGGTCAGTGGATTGCCGGCGCCGCGATCTTCGCCTACGACATGGACAAGTTCGTACCCGCCAAGCTTCTGCAGGTCATGCAGGACTACGACCTCGCGACCTTCTGCGCGCCGCCCACCATGTACCGCTTCATGCTGCAGGAGGACGTCGCAGCCTACGACCTTTCCTCCATCGAGAACTTCGCGACCGCGGGCGAGCCGCTCAACGGCGAGGTGACCATCCAGTGGGAGAGGCTCACGGGCAAGAAGATCCGCGAGGGCTTTGGCCAGACGGAAGGCCCCGTGCTGCTGGCGACCTACCCGTGGATCGAGCCACGTCCCGGCTCCATGGGCAAGCCGAGCCCGCTGCTCAACATCAAACTGCTCGACGACGATGGCTACGAAGTCGCCGACGGTAGCGAGGGCGCTATCTGCGTCACCGGCCTCAAGGAGGCCTATCCGCCGGGCCTGTTCGTCGGCTACTACAACGATCCCGAGCGCACGGCCGAGGCTGTGGGTGGCGAATACTATAACCTGCATGACATGGCATGGCGCGACACGGAAGGGTACTGCTACTTCGTCGGCCGCAACGACGACGTCATCAAGTGCTCGGGCTATCGCATCGGGCCGTTCGAGGTGGAGAGCGCGCTCGTGGCGCATCCGGCTGTCGTCGAGTGCGCGGTGACCGCCGCCCCCGACCCCGTGCGCGGCAAGGTCGTGAAGGCCTCCATCATCCTGGCCAAGGGCTACGAGCCGAGCGACGAGCTCACGAAGGAGCTGCAGGATCACGTCAAGCACACGACGGCGCCGTACAAGTATCCGCGTATCGTGGAATACGTCGATGACCTACCCAAGACCATCGGCGGCAAGATCAAGCGCAAGATGATCCGCAACGCCGACGGGGTTACGGACTAGCTTGTCCGAGGCTGATCCTCACGCCTGGAAAAATCGAATACATCCTCCCTGGAGAATAATAGAGCGAATCCACTGCTCAAGACCTTCCCTTTGGGCATGGCGGCATCCCCAGGCGCTTCCTAGTATGTAGGTATCGCGAGAACTGGGGCCCCACGAGAAATGAGAAGACAAGAGGAGGATCGAAATGGCTGAAGACAAGGTAGAGGTCCTGCGAGCCGGTTGCTTTTTCTGCCATGTCCGCTGCGGCGTGCTGGTAACCAAGGTCAATGGCCGCATCACCGACATTAAAGGAGATCCGGATTGCCCCCACAATCACGGATTTACCTGTTCGCGCCTGGACAAGCAGCGCTACCTGGAAGGATTCGTCTACAATCCCAACCGCCTGAAAAAGCCCCTCAAACGCATAGGCGAACGCGGCAGCGGTCAATGGGAAGAGATTTCCTGGGACCAGGCTTTTGACGAGATCGCAGAGAAGCTCGCCGATCTGCGCGACAAATACGGTGCTGAAACCCTGGCCTTCACCGAGGGCACGGCCCGTACTTGGAGCTGGTTGCACTACAAGTTCACTAACCTGTTTGGCACCCCCAATACGGGAGGTAACGGCACCATCTGCTACAGCTCCGACATGTGGCTCGAGCCTTGCACCTACGGCGGCTTCTGCTCCGACAAGGCGGACTGGGTCAATGCCGACGTCGTAGTCATGTGGGGTCGCAATACCATCGCCTCAGAGCCTCTGCTGTGGGACTGGGTGCAGAAGAACCGCGAGAAAAACGGTGCCAAGATTCTGTGCATCGACCCGCGCTTCAGCGAGGTGGCACAACAAGCCGACCTGTTCCTGCAGCTGCGTCCCGGCACCGATGCCGCACTGGCGCTCGGCATGATTAACGTCATCATCGAGGAAGACCTCTATGATCACGAATTTGTTGACAAGTGGTGCATCGGCTTCGAGGAGCTCAAGGAGCGCGCTGCCGAATATCCCGTTGACAAAGTAGCTGAAATCACCTGGGTCCCTGAAGAGAAGATCCGCGCGGCGGCACGCATGTACGCAACCGCCAAGTCAGCATCCATGCCCTGGGGTCAGAAGGGCGGAGATGCCTCCGGCATCAACGCTTCCTCCACCATCCAGGCCAAGGCCATCTTACGAGCCATTACTGGCAACCTAGACAAGAAAGGCGGAGATCAGCTTGCTCCTCCGTCTCGCTTCCCACCGGCGTTCTTTGAGCACTACGCCTTGCCCCAGGAGCAGCGCGACAAGATGGTTGGAAACGATGTCTTCCCCGGCCTGACCTTCAAGGGCTGGGACATCATCTCCCAAGCCTACCCGTCGTTCTATCCCTACTCCAACGCGCCGCTGATGTTCCGCCAGATGATTTCGGGCGACCCGTATCCCATCAAAGCGCTCATCGTTCAGGCAGACAACCCCGTCGTGGCGTTCTCCAACACCAAGCTGGTAGTCGAAGCACTTAAGAACCTCGATTTGCTCGTGGTCCACGACTACTTCATGACCCCGACCGCCGCGCTTGCGGATTACGCGCTACCTGCAGCAACCTGGCTCGAGAGGCCCGATAACTGCTATGCCGTCATGAACCATCGTCCCATGTACTTTGGCGCACAGGCCCGCGTCATCGACCGTTTCGAGGGCGGCGCTGACGTTGACTTCCGTGACGACTACGAATTCTGGTACGGCCTGGCAATTCGTCTCGGCCAAGAAGACAAGTGGTGGGGCCCCAAGACGGAGGACATGCTTGACTTCCAGCTCGCGCCCATGGGCATGACGTTTGAGCAGTTCTACAACGACGTGAAGTACATGGCTGGCAAGAAGAAGTACCTCAAGTATAAGGAGCCTGGCTACAAGTTCCTCACCCCCTCCGGCAAGGTCGAGCTCAAGTCTTCGGTTATCGAAAAACTTGCAGAAGAGACGGGGCGCCCCTTCGACCCGTTGCCTCACTTCGAGTACCCCGGCCTGAGCAACGAAAAGCATCCCGAATGGGGCGATGAATATCCGCTCATCGCCATCACCGGCGCTCGCTTCATGCCGTTCTATCACTCCGAGCACAGGCAGCCCGGCCCCTATCGTGATTTGCATCCGGAGCCGATCTTCGATATCCACCCGGATACCGCAATCGACCTTGATATCGCAGATGGTGACTGGTGTTGGATCGAAACCCACATGGGCCGCATCAAGCAACGCGCTCGAAAGACCTCGATTGTCGATCCAAGGGTCATCAGCATCCAGCACGACTGGTGGTTCCCCGAGCAGGACATGGCCCTGCCAAACCTCGGCGGCGTGTTCAAATCCAGCGCCAATGTCATCCTCGATGATGATCCGGAAAGCCTGGACCAGCTCATGGGCTCTTGGCAGCAAACCGGCGTTGCCGTAAAGGTATACAAATGTGCCCCCGAGGAATGCGGTATCGACTAGCGTCGAGACGCTAGCAACAAGCGCGCCGTCTCTCGTATGGGACGGCGCGCGTTTGAGCCTCGAGCGCGAGAGGAGAACAAGATGGCTGATGTGTCAAAGCTCTTTGGAATCACCGACCAGGAAATCGAAGCCGTAAAGGGCGAGGGGATCGAAACCGTGGAGGCCTTTTATGAGGTGGCCAAGCACCCTGATAGCCGCACCGAACTAGCAGGCAAGACGGGTATCGAAAGTTTCCGCCTAGAGGAGCTCTCTTCTATCGCAGGAAACTTCATTCTCATGATGGACTGCTCCTGGGATGATGATGACGAGTAGCTTCTGCTCAGATAGGAGGAAAGAGGAACATGTGTTTCAGACCACCTGAGGTAGATGCAGGAGAAGTCGTATGCCGGAGCTGCTATATGGTCGTCGAGCCTAATCCGGACGGCACCTGCCCCGAATGTGGTGCACAGATGGGAGATCCCGCTCCGGCCGCTGCGACACCGGCGCCTGCTCCCAACCCCACAGCGCCAAAGGCACCGGGAGCACCAGAGTAAGTTTCTGTCTGGTGAGGATTTTGCCCACCGGCTGGCAAACGTAACGAGCGCGAAGGCTTCTGCGGCAGGCATGCAGCAGGAGCTTTCGTGCACCTGCGAAAAACGAGGAAGACGCGACAAGCGGATAAGCGAGGGATGTCATGGTGCAGGATAGATATGAAGCCAAGCTACGCTTTGCCACGGCATTCGTAAAGCTTGCGACGGCGCAGCACCCTGACAAGATTACGGTCGGACAGATCGTTGAAGAGACGGGCAAGAATCGCAAGACCTTCTACTACCACTTCGAAGACAAGAGCGCGCTGGTGAGATGGCTCTTTCGCTATGACATCGCATGCGAGCTCGAGCGCTACTTTCCCACACACGAGCTTGTGTTCGACGCTACCGGCGACGACGAGCATCTGGCCGGTCTGCCCTTCTATGCGAGGCACTTTCAGCAAAACGGCACGATTGACAACACCATGTTCTTTGAGGTGTTCTCACGCAGCCTCGAGAAGCACCGCGACTACTACCGTCAGGTGTTTTCGCACGTAGGCGGCGACAGCTTGGATAGCTACCTGCACCAGATTTACACTCCCTGCCTGAGAGAGGACGTACTTTACCTGATAGACCGTGAGCTTGAGCTGCGCGGAGGAATCGATGCGCCGACGATCAAGAGCAAGATGGAGGAAAGCGCCGCTATCGACTTTCTTGCGGAGTTCTTCACCGGGTCCTTTATCTCGCGTGTTATCACAAGAATCCATGACACGGGCTTCAACAGGAGCATGCACGACATTGCCCCCTTCGAGAACGTCATACATGAATCATTGCAGCTGATGATAGCCAAGCACTTGGGTCCAAGCGAGCACTAGCGATTGAACGCATCGACGGCGTCACCTGCTGCTGCGATTGCCCGCGCTCTTGCATTGTGTGGAAGGAACGTGTGGCAGGCGGGGCAGCTGATATCGGATTCTGCGACTTGAACGCCGCATTCCGGGCAGACATGCTCATGCTGGGCAGGGTCGCCCTCTTGCAGTCCCATGCAAGCTCCGCACATGACGCAGGGGATGCACATGCCGAGCTCCTTTCCTCGTGGGAGGGGTCGTCCACCTTCTCTTAAGGATACCTTTCTTGGTCGCATCATGCCCTGGGCAACATGACGATTGTGTGAGAGAGGGAACGAGATTTCTCGACTCCGCTTCGCTCCGCTCGAAATGACAGGGGCATGACAGCTAGTCAGTTGCTAGCGCGACCTTGCCGGTGCGAATCATTTCCCTGATGCCATAGGGACCGAGCAGAGCCTCGAACGCCTCGATCCTTTCGGCGGTGTCCGTGAGTTCGATGATGAGCGAATCAGGCGCTCCGCCATCGACACGTGCGCCGAAAAGCCCCGCAAGCTCGATGATCTCGCCGCGCTTCTCGGGCTCGGCATTCACCTTGAAGAGCACGAGCTCGCGTTCGATGTGATCCTTGTCGGTGAGGTCGGTCACCTTGTACACGTTGATGAGCTTGTGAAGCTGCTTGGTCACCTGCTCGACGATGCGCTCGTCGGCATCGACCACCATCGTCACGCGGCTGCGCACGTCCTCCTCGGTGATGCTGACGGCGAGGGACTCGATGTTGAAGCCGCGGCGCGCGATGAGGCCGGCGATGCGGGCGAGCACGCCCGGTTTGTTGTCCACCCACACGGAAAGAATGCGTGACATGACTACTCCTTGTCTCGCAGGTCTGACACGCCCTTGGCCGAGCCATCGCATGCGTCCTTGGGGTATACGTCCTCGTCACTCGCAATGGGAATCCACAGCAGTGCCGGCCCCTCGTTTGCGAGCCACTGCCGCATTGCCGCCTCGAGTTCCGACGGGCTCTCGACCTTGCTTGCGTTCCATCCGTAGGCACGGGCGAGCGCGGCGAAATCGGGATTTCCGGTGAACAGGGTCTGGCTGTATCGCCTGTCATGGAACTGCTCTTGCATTTGGCGCACCATTCCCAGGCAATTGTTATCGAGAAGCAGCACCTTGACCGGCAGCCCATTCTCGTGAATCGTCGCCATCTCCTGAATGTTCATCTGGATGGAGCCATCGCCCGTGATGCAGATGACGCGGCTATCGGGCATGCCGAGCTGAGCGCCCATTGCCGCCGGAAGCCCAAATCCCATCGTCCCCGCACCACCACTCGAAACGAACGTGCGCGGCCTCGTGGTGTGGAAGAGCTGGCTTGCCCACATCTGGTGTTGCCCCACGTCGGTGGTAAGGATGGTGTCGCGGTCCTTCACGAGCTCGTCCAGCACCATTATCACCTGCTCGGGACGAATCGTGCCCTCGCCACGCATATTGCGATGGGGCTTTTCCCGCTTCCATCGTGCGATGCTCTCGAGCCACGCGGAAGTCTGCGGCTGCGCGTCATTCTTGCGCAGCTCCTCGACGAGAGCGGTGAGCACCGTCTTCACGTCGCCCACGATGGGGATGTCGGCATGGTGGTTCTTGCCTATCTCGGCGGGATCGATGTCGATGTGTATCACGCGCGCGTGCGGCGCAAATCCCTGTGCGTCACCCGTCGAACGGTTCGCGAAGCGCGTGCCCACGGCAAGCACGAGGTCGCTCTCGTGCATCGCCTCGTTTGCCGCCGGGAGCCCGTACATTCCCAGCATCCCCAGGTTGAGCGGGCTGTCCTCGGGAAAGCCCCCCTTGCCGGTGAGCGTCGTCGCGACGGGAATCTGCATCGATTCGGCAAGCTGCGTGAGCTCGGCCGTCGCGCCCGAGGCGATGACACCGCCTCCCGCATATATGACGGGACGCTTCGCCTTCTCGATTGCGCGCGCCGCCTGCTTCACCTGCTTGCTGTTGCCCTTGTACGTGGGCTTGTACGACTGGAGCCTGACCTCGGCGGGATAGCTGTACGCAACGTCGAACTCGCGCGCGAGGTTGCTCGGGATGTCGATGACCACGGGGCCCGGACGTCCGGTCGAAGCGATGTGATATGCCTGGGCGATGGTCTCGGGGATATCGGCCGCCTCCTTGACGAGGTAGCTGTGTTTCACGATGGGAAGCGTGATGCCCGTCATGTCCGACTCCTGGAACGCATCGCTGCCCAGCGCGTCGGTGGGAACTTGACCGGTGATGACGACGAGCGGGATGGAATCCATGTACGCCGTCGCGATGCCCGTGACCGTGTTGGTGGCACCAGGGCCGCTCGTGACGATGACGGTGCCGACCTTGCCGGTCGCACGCGCATAGCCATCGGCAGCGTGCACCGCACCCTGCTCGTGGCGCACGAGGATGTGGTTGAGCTTCTTGCTATCGTAGAGCGCGTCGTAGATGTCGAGCGCATGGCCACCGGGGTATCCGAAGACGGTCTTGACACCGGCATCTTCCAGCGCCCTGATCAGGCATTGCGCGCCGGTCATCTTCGTTTCGTTGTGTTTGCTCATCGTGGTGTCGTCGTTTCCCTCGGCATTGGGCTTTGATAGCGTAATTTACGTATTATAGCGTGTGGGACAAATGGACAGGTCATTTGTCCCAGTTTCGACCGGAGATGCGTGAGCGTCGAAGCGGAGACCCCTCGCTCGAAACGGCAGTTACAACAGGCCGAACTCGTTTACCACGAGCACGACGGCTGCAACGGCTAGCAGGCCGGAGAAGATGAAGCGCAGCGTGCGCTCGGGAACGCGCGACACGAGACGGGCGCCGAGCACCGCGCCGGGAATGGCTCCTACGCACAACATGATGCCCGCAAGGTAGTCGATGTGTCCGAGGAAGGCCTGCTGGATGACACCGGGAATGGCGAGGATGATGATGGCGATGAGCGACGTGCCCGAGGTCCGCTTCATGGGAATGCCGAGCCACGCCGTCATGAGCGGCACCATGATGAAGCCACCGCCCACACCCACGTAGCCCGAGGCAAAGCCGGCTATCAAGCCGATAATTACCGCGAGCGCAACGTTCTTTCGCGTGAAGCCGAAGGTGCAAGGCTCGATGTTCGAAGGGATGGCTGAGACACTTGCCCGCGCACTACCGGATTTCGAAGAGGACTTCTTCCCCATGCGCACAGCCTTGCTCAGCATGGTAAACGCCGAGTAGATGATGATGACGGCCGCGACCACCATGATGAGCCAGGCTGGGGAAATCGACCCCAGGTACACGCCTGCCGACGAGGTCACCGCACCGGCAACGCCAAGCAGGATGCCCAACTTGGGAAGGCAGCTGCGCGCACGAATGTGGGTGACGGCCCCCGCAAGTGATATGGGGATGATGGCAAAGAGCGAGGTCGCTGTTGCCATGAACGCGTCGAGTCCGTAGCCCAGGCGCAAGACCGGAATCATGATGGTTCCGCCGCCGATGCCGAGCATCCCGGAAAGCACGCCAATGCCAACGCCGGCAAGCACGAGCGCTATGGATGTGATGACGATTTCCATGAGCTACATGATAAGGGAATGTCGAAGACGGATGTGTCAGGGGGTCAGACCCCTTGGCGCATCCGTTCCACTTCATCTGCCTACTAGATCATGGCCATTTGGGCGGCGCAGCTGTTGTACCAGTGATTGGGATTCGAGGGACAGTATGTGGCAGCGGCCTCGTGCGTGAGGTAACCGCCGTACAGCGAACCTCCCAGTGCGGAGACGACCCTGTTGATGCCCTCTTCCCACGAGCCGAAGCTATAGCCGCCATAGCCCCACGCATTATGAGAGCGATAGCAGACGGCACCCTTGCTGCTTTCGACATACGAGATTGCCGGAGCCCAACGCGGGTCGACGCCGTTGTCCCAAGCAGCGGCCGCATAGGCGACGCCCGTCCCGGACATGGGAGATCCCGAAAGATACGCGTTGATACGCGGTGCCCACTCGTTCACGAACTGCGATTTATCGGATGACCAGCCGACATTAGACGAGCTGGCCGATGACGCGGAGCTATTCGCGGCGTTTGCGGCTTCCTTCTCCTCCGCGGTTGCAGACGAGGAGTTGATGATATTCTGATTGGCCTGCTGTTCCGCAGCCTGGGCAGCCGCCGCGCGCGCCGCCACGCGCTCACGGGCCTCGCGAGCCTCCTGTAGCGACGTCAGGGCGTCTTGAGCAGCCTTGTCAACGTCTGCCTTGTCGGTTTCGAGCTGCTGTCGCGCATTCCTCAAATCGCTTTCCATCTGGATGGCTCTTTGAATCTCGGAGGTGTTGTACTCGATAATCCAATTGTAGGAGTCGACGATGGCGAGCATGTCAGTAACGCTCTTGGACTCGAGCAGCATCATGAGAACGCTCGACGAGTCATACTCGTACTTGTAGAGCGCGCGGATGCTCTCGTCCGAACGCTCGCGTTGGGCAGGGAGCTTCGCCTCGAGCTCGGCGATGCGAGCATCGAGTTCAGCAATCTCGGCCGTAAGCTCCTCTTGGCGCAAGATGGCATCGTTGTAGGCATCGGCACTTGATTTGACCTGGGCTTCAAGCTGATCTGCTTCCTCGTCGGCAAGGGATATCTGTACGAACCCGCCGCTCGCGAGAAAAGCCGCCAGTGCGAAGAAGAGCGCCAGCGTCGTGATGATGCCTCGATTGAGTGCATGTTGTAGCAAAAGCTAACCTCGTTTACGCTTCGTTTCGCGTGCATGTGGGGAAATACTTTAGCGTAAGGCCGCAACATGCTCAAAAGCCATCACATTCCCTACATATCCCCTTCACAACTGCAAAATCGATGTTCGCGAACAATCGCGTCCCATCAGACGAGCATTCGTATGCAAAATGAGACAGCTGCTCTGAGCAACTGTCTCATTTTATTTCGAGCGAAGAAAGCGAGTCGAGAAATCTCGCCCCTCATGTTCCACTGGATGTAACGGAGGAGATTTCTCCACTACGACGCTGCGCGCCTCCGGTCGAAATGAGGCGGCGCGCAGTCGCGCAGACGTTACTTGTTGTTAGCCTCGAATTCGTGCATGAAGTCGACGAGCGCCTGGACGCCTTCGATGGGCATGGCGTTGTAGATGCTCGCACGCATGCCGCCTACGCTGCGATGACCCTTGATGTTGGCCAGACCAGCGGCGGTCGCCTCGGCGATAAACTTCTTGTCGAGGTCTTCATCGCCCGTGATGAACGGGACGTTCATGATGGAGCGGTCCTTGGGATTGACCGTACTCGAGAACATGTCGCTCGAATCGAGGCAATCGTAAAGAAGCTTGGCCTTGGCCTCGTTGCGCTTCTTCATCTCCTCGAGACCGCCCAACCCCAAAATCCACTTGAAGACGAGCCCGCAGATATAGATGCCGTAGCTCGGCGGGGTGTTGTAGAGGCTACCGCTATCCGCATGCGTCTTGAAGCGCAGCATGGTGGGCACGCCGGGAAGGTCTTCCGGAATGAGGTCCTCGCGCACGATGACGATCTGGACGCCGGCCGGGCCGCAGTTCTTCTGCACACCGGCATGGATGAGGCCGTACTTGCTCACGTCGACCGGCTCGGAGAGGAACATCGAGCTCTGATCGGACACGAGCACGTGACCCTTGGTGTTGGGCAGCGTGTAGATGCGATTGCCATACACGGTCTCGTTCTCGCAGATGTAGACGAAGGAGGTGTCATCGCGAATGTCGAGGTCGGAGAGATCGGGAATCCACGAGAAGTTATCGCCCTCGCCGTTGACGAGCAGCTTGGGATCGCCCAGGGTCTGGGCCTCCTTGTAAGCCTTCTTGGACCAGCCGCCCGTGACGATGTAATCGGCCTTGCCATTGGTGGCGAGGTTCATGAACACCGACGCGAAGAGCAGCGAATCGCCGCCCTGCAGGAAAAGCACCTTGTAGTTGTCCGGAATGGACAGCAGCTTGCGCAGATCGGCCTCGGCCTCGGTGATGATCTTCGTGAAGGCCGCCGAACGATGACTCATCTCCATGACGGACATGCCGGTGCCCTCGTAATCGAGCATCTCGCTCGCCGCCTGCTTCAGGACCTCCTCGGGGAGTACCGCCGGACCGGCGGAGAAGTTGTACACGCGTGCCATGACTTGACGTTCCTTTCATCCCGCTGCAAGTAATAATCTGCACATACTAGCACTTAGACGATTGCGAAAATGTGCAAAACCCGAGAGTGGACGATGTGACATGAAAGAGGGGCCAGGCAGTGCCCGGCCCCTCTTGCTGGAAAGCGATGACGCGTCGCGATTCCTAGGCGTTGATGATTGGCCTGATGATGCCGTAGCCACCGTTCTTGCGATGGTAGATGACCTGAATCTGGTGTGCGTCTTGGTCGAAGTAGACGAAGAAGTCATGGCCGAGCAGGTCGGTCTGCACGAGTGCGTGCTCCTCGGTCATCGGCTCCATCTCGACTTCCTTGAGGCGCACGAGCAAATCGTCATCTTCCTCGGGCTCGGTCGGGATGACATCGGGGATATCGAGCTCGTCGGGCTGCAGGTGACGAATGCTGCCCCTACCGCCACGACGCTCCACGATCCTCGTCTTGTACTTGCGCAGCTGGCGGGCGACCTTGTCGCTTGCCAGGTCGATGGCCGCGTACATGTCCTCCGCGGACTCGGCCACGCGAATGACGGCGCCCTTGGCGTTGACCGTGACCTCGCAAATCGCGTTAAGCGAAATCGCGGGGTTCTTCTCGGTGCGCAGCACGACTTCCGCGTCCATGGCCGCGCTGTCAAAGACCTCGAGCGCACGGCCAATCTTCTCGTCGACGTAATCCTTGATAGCGGGAGTGACGTTCATCTTTCGTCCCGAAACTGTGATAGCCATCGTAAACCTCCTTGATCGTGTTTCTGTCTCGTTCTACTCGTCGCCGGATTGCTGACTCGCATCCTCCTCACCTGAGCCGTCCGGCGTGTCGGTATTCGGTTCGTTCGGGTTTTCCTGGCCGGCGGAACCGACGGCGCCAAACGCCTTTGCCGGCAGCGTCGCCAGGTCGGTCTTGCCCGCGAGCAGCGTCTCGCCATCGGAACCAAGCCACTTGGTCGCGATGACGCGCATGACGCCGTTCTCGTTGATCGTCTTGATGGCCGCGTTGACACCACTCGACAGTGCCGAGTTTTGCGTGAGGGACACGGCGTAGATGGGCGTGACGCAATCAGCCCCGAGGAAACCCATGCGAATGACGTTCTCGTAATTGCGCGCGAAATAGTCGCCGATGACGGCATCGGTCACGAGGAACTTCTGTTCGCCGTCGTTGAGTGCATCGAATGCGTCCTGCATGGTGGGCATGGCAACGACCTTGTCGATGCCGAGAAGCTCCTGCACCCTGCTCGCCGCGGTGGTGTCGGCCTGGACGAGGATCTTGGCGGTGCCCGCGTTTGCCTGCGCCGCGACGTCCTCGATGGAGACGGGCTTGTTGGTGCTCAGGCAGAACAACGAGAGGCCATCCGTGAGGTAGGAATCGCTATAGGAGACGAGGTCGCCGATGCCGGACTTGGTGAGCCCGAGCGCAACGTCGATTTTCTTGTTGCTGAGGGCAAAGCGACCGCTCGACCCCACGTCGACGATCTGCATGCGCAAGCCAAGCTCCTGGGCGATGGCCGCGGCGACGTCAACGTCGATGCCCACCGTCTGGTTGCTCGCGTTGGTGCCGCCGTATGGCGAGTTGTTCGCGTTGATGCCAACGGTCAGAACGCCCTCGTTGATGGTCGCCGAAGCGTCCAGCTTGGGAGTCAGGTTGCTTTCGACCTGCGTGTTTGTCTGGAGCTGACACGCAGACAGCCCGACAACGGCAAGCATGCAGACGGCAAGCGCCATGACGATTGCGGATATTCCCTTGTGAGTGATTTGCTTTGCGAACATCTTGCTCCGTTTGTCATGGGCCAGTGGAAGCGCTCCCCCCAACTGACCTGGTTTTTGACCCCACACTCGCATACAGAAACTTTTGCCTGATACTATCTCACTACTCATTTTCTCGCCCGGGCCACCGTATGTGACCTTAACGGACGGTACGTCTTACCCCTAAGATGCGCCATGCTCACGTCCAGGAGACCCTGTCCGCTTACGTGGATCCTTTCGACCGCATCTGCCTTGGACTAGAGCCGTTTTAGCGGCTCGCAACCACAGACTTGGGAGGAGCGTTTCTAGTGTATCACGCAGCAGATAATCGCGTGCGCTAGATTCTCCGCAAAACAAAACAATGATGTACCTTGGCGTTTCGTTCGAAGTCCGTCGGTATCGTCTTGTCGGTGATGTCCACGACCTGCACGCCCGCGCGCTCGATCGCCTCGGCGTCGAGCGTGAATCCACGCAGATTACACGAGAAGACCGCAGCTCCCCCACGGGTCAGAAGCCGACTCACGTCGATGAGAAGCTCGGCATGGTCACGCTGCACGTCCCAGCCCCGCTTGCGCATCTTCGCCGAATTCGAGAAAGTGGGCGGATCGACGAAGATGAGATCCCAGCGCATCTTGGAGTGACGCATCTGGTCGACCCACTCGACGCAATCCGCGCGGACGAACTCCTGGTGGCCATTCATGAGACCGTTGAGCTCCATGTTTCGCTCGCCCCATCGCAAGTACGTATTCGAGAGATCGACGCTCGTCGTGAGCTTCGCCCCGTGGGCAGCCGCATAGACGCTCGCCGTACAGGTGTACGCGAAGAGATTGAGAAAGCTCTTGCCCTTCGCAAGTTTGCCGACAAGTTCGCGCGTGTCGCGATGGTCGAGGAACAATCCCGTGTCGAGGTAGCTCGCGAGGTCGACCTCGAAGAGCAGGCCGTTTTCCTGCGTGATGAGACAGCTGCTCAGAGACGTTGTCTCATCACGCAGGTCGCGTGCGTACTGCGAGCCGCCCTTGGAGCGGACGCGGCGCTTCACGAAGACATCGGTGGCGGGCACATCGAACACGGCGCTCGCGATGTTGAGAGCGTCGGTCATGCGACGGGCGGCCTTGTCCGCATCGATGCTCTTGGGGGGCGCGTATTCGGCGACATGCACGAGGCGCCTGCCCGCATCCTTCCCCGCACCCTCATAGAGGTCGATTGCCATGTTGTAATCAGGCAAATCGGCATCGTAGACGCGATAGGCCGAGACGTTTTCCCTCTTTGCCCACTTGCGGCGCAGCTTGAAGACCTTGTTGAGACGATCGGCGAATTGCTGCGCAGTGGCATCGTAGACGAAAAGCTCCCTGTCCCGCACCGTCACCCGCGCACGCCGCTCTTCGTCAGACGTCAGGTCGAAGAGCGCGATATCGCAGCTCGCGGAACCGTTCATACAGGCATAACCCCGCGTGCGCTCCATGCCCAGATAGGCGTCTGCATCCGGCCCCTCTGTGAGCATGACAGCGGTATCGAGAACCCCGGAGGCGAGCAAGTAGGCTGCGAGCTGCGCGTACCATGCGGGGCGCATCGATTCGGGAAGTTCCGCGCCATCGAGCAAGCAGCTCGCGAACAGGGCGTGACCCGTGGTGCGTCGGGAAAGCTCCTCGTCCATGACCTCCCGGTCGGCATAAAAACCGATGAGCGGGATGACGGCGGCCGCCTTGGCGCGCGCTCGCGCGCATGCTAGCTCGCGCTCACATTCGTCACCTGCGTATATCACGCGACTTCGCGAGCCCTCCTGCGCACGTGTGTCAGCCATATCGAGCACCTCTTGCCACAGCGCCTCGTCATGGCCCGACCATCCTGCAAATCCCCAGTTCGAGCGCGTGATACCAGGTGCTATGTCGGCAGCTATCATGGCCGCTTCGATGACGAGCGTGCCGGATGCGCACATGCTATCGACGAGCACGTCACCCCGACGCGCGCGCCCAGGCCAGTCCGCCGCAAGGAGCATGGCGGCGGCAAGCGTCTCGTGCACGGGAGAGGAGGTGCTGCGCGCCGCATCGCGATAACCGCGGTTTTCGAGAGAGCCACCCGACAAATCGATGTAAACGGTCGCACGTCGTGAGCGGAGGTTCACCTGAACGCGCAGGTCGGGATGCTGCGCGTCGACGTCGGGACGCTCGCCGCGCAGGTCGCGCAGGCGATCGCAGATGGCGTCCTTCGCGCGCAGCGCCGTGTAGCGCGTATCTCGAAGCTGGTCGTTGGTTCCACGCGCCGAAACGGCAATCGTGGCGCCTGCGATGATGTGGTCTTCCCAGGGTATCGCACGCACGCCGGCGTAGAGGCTATCGGAGTCCGTCGCGTCCACGCGCCCGACGATGAGTAGGACGCGGCTCGCGACGCGAGACCACAGCAAGGCGGCATAGACCTGCTCCAAGCCGGCCTTGAACGCAACGCCACCGGTCAGGGGGCGTACCTCCTGCATGCCAAGATCACGCAGCTCCTGCCCGAGAATCGCCTCGAGCCCGGTGCCGCATGTCGCGAAAAGCTCCATGGTGCGTTGCCTTCGCTAGTTCTTCGAGAAGAAGCCATCGATGGGAGGCGGTCCGCCCTGCGTGCGACCGGGAGGTTCCGGACCATCGTCGTCATCGAGATAGCCCGTGCCAAAGAAGTCGTCGAAGCGCTCGCATCGGTCGTTGAACCCGTCGGCAAGCGCCCAGTCCAGGCCGTAGTCGGCGCATGTCTGCTCGTCCTCGTAGAGCAACGCGAGCGCCTGGATGCTCATCTCCTCCCCACCGACGGCCTGAAGGAGCTCATAGAGCTGATAGGCCGTTTCCGTCATGGGAATGGTTACCTCGAACTCCTCGGCGGCATCAAGCGCCACATCGAGCATATCGAGAAACGTCGCAATGTTGATCCGGCCCGTGTAGTCGTGCCCGAGCACGCGCGGGATGTAATCGATGAGCGCGCGGGAGCCACCCGAGGTCGACGCGAGCACGTTGAGCGCGTTCTTCTCGGGAAAGCCCGCGATATGCGCAAGGGACATCGCCTCGACAGTGCCCATGAGCGAACCGGCGAGCGCGATGATGCTGATCATGGCGGCAAACTGCCCATCGCCCGCCGCCTCCTGGGGCATGACGATGGGGGCGAAGAACGGAAACAGGGGCGAGAGCGTGCTTTGCGTCTGCGGATCGCCGCCCACGAAGACCACCGCCTGCTCGCCCTCTCCCACGCAGACGATGGGAGCATCGAGCACCTCGATGTCGGAGACGGCCGCGACGGCCTGTATCTCGCGGGCGAGACGTGGACTCGATACGCTCAGGTCGATGCAGAACGTACCCGGGTCCATGAGCTCGAGCAGACCCTCGTCGCCCAGGTACAGGTTCTCGACATCGGCCGAGGTATGCAGCGACGTGATGACGACCTGGCTCCCGAGCAGGGCTTCCATCCGATCGTCGATGAACGTCACGCCCGCATCGCGCAGAGCCGGGGCCTCACGCGGATCATGACTTGCGACGACGACGTCGAATCCCGCGGTCTTGAGCTTGACGATCGCCTCGACGACGGCAGGCTGCGCCGCCCCGCCAAAAAACGCGATACGCGTGTCGAGCGGACTTATCATCGGCTACTCCCCACTGTTAATCTTGTTCGCGATGCGATCGGCGATGGAAATCTTCTCGCGGCGGTCGCTGCCCCAGAACACGACGGCGACCATGCCCGGTCCGACGTGCGAACCGATGACGGGGCCAATCTGGCAGCGGATGGCGGGAATGGCGCCCTCGGGACGATCGAGATGCTCCTCGACCCACTTGACGTCACCTTCCGCATCTGCGGAAGCCGTGAGCACGACGCCGTTTGACCCGTGGTCATCGGCATGGTTTTCGTCATAGCACTTCACCAGCGCCTTGAGGGACTTCTTGCGACCACGGGCGACACCGGTGAGGGAAAGAGCGCCATCGAGGTCGAAGTCGAGCAGCGGCTTGATGTTGAGCTTGGCACCGATGGTCGCCGCGGCCGCGGGAATGCGGCCACCGCGGCGCAGGTACTCGAGCTCGTCGACCGTGAACAGACAATTCACGAACCAGCGGGCCTCACGTGCCCATTCGGCGAGCTGCTTGGCCGTGAGCCCGCGATTGCGCTGGTTGATGGCCTCGTAAGCGAGCAGGCCCTCTGCGATCGAGGCGAGCTTGGTGTCGATCGTATAGAGCTCGAAGTCGGGATACTGCGCCCTGATGTCCTCGGCGACCTGCTCGACGGTGCCATAGGTACCCGAAAGCGCGGAGGAAAACCCGAGGTAGACCGTCGGCGTACCGTCCTTCGCGTAGGATTCGAACCGCTCGATGAGCTCGGACACCGGAATCTGGGCAGTACCCGAGACCTCTCCCTTGCGCATGCGATCGTAGAACTCCTTGGCGGTCATGCTCTTCCACATGTCGTCAAAATGCTCGCCGTCGTTCATATTGAACGGAAACTTGAGAAAGTCCACTTTGGCGTTCTCGAGCACCTCGAGGGGAAGGTCACAGCACGAGTCGAGAACGAGGCGGCACTGGATCCTGTCTTCTGGCATCGATATCTCCTTTACGTTTGCGAGTGCGCGATCGGCACCCGTCTCCTAATCATAGAGCGAATCTCGACCTCGTGTCGCGATCACGATCTCGTCACGCTTCTTGAAGAGGCCCCTCTCTATGCCGCACGGATACTCATGCGGGTTCATGAAGCGCTTGATCGAGTCATCCAGGCAGGCGAGCTGTTGGGTGCATCGCGCGCGGGCGGTGCGTGCGGAAAGATCGACATCCTCCAACTTGCCGGCCTTGACCAGGGGCTTGAGAAGCGTCTCGAACTCGCCTTCCATCTTCCTACGTCGCATCGCGTCGAGTGGGTCGACGATGACGGCATCGGCGGGCACGTCGTCGTTCACGTCGAATATGAGGTCCCCGACGAGCATGCCGTCCCCATTGCGATAGCGACGCACGTCGAGCACGCCGGGAATGGTGCGCTTGTAGAGTTGCTCGGATATCTTGAGGCGCGGCGTCCAATCCTCCTGACCCGGCTCGCGAATGGCCGAGAGCTTGTAGACGCCCCCGAGCGCTGGCTGCCCGTAGGCCGCGGCCAGATGCGTGCCCACGCCCAGGGCCGTGTACTGGGCACGCTGCTCGTTGAGCGACGTGATCGTGTATTCGTCAAGGTCATTGGAGAGCACGATTCCCACATCGGAAAAACCCGCTTTGTCGAGCATCGAACGCGCCATCTTGGAAAGCCATGCGAGATCACCCGAATCTATGCGGATGCCCTGGAGTTTATGACCATCGCGCCCGAGCTCGCGAGCGACGATGATGGCGTTTTTCACGCCCTGCTCGACATCATAGGTGTCCACGAGCAGGGTGCAGTTGTCGGGCATGGCCCGGGCATAGGCTCTGAAGGCGCTGAGCTCGTCGGGAAACGACATCACCCATGAATGGGCATGCGTACCGCTCACGGGAATATCGTAGAGCTTTCCCGCGAGCACGTTGGCAACCGACGCGCAACCGCCAACATAGGCGGCTCGCGATGACGAGAGGGCACCGTCAGGCCCCTGCGCGCGGCGCAGCCCGAACTCCGAGACGGGGCGCCCCTCGGCCGCCTGACATACGCGAGATGCCTTGGTCGCGATGAGCGTCTGGAAATTGACGCCGTTGAGAATGGCGGGCTCGAGAAGCTGGCATTGCAGCAAGGGACCCGTCACGCGCACGAGCGGTTCACGTGGAAACACGGGAGAGCCTTCGGGAACGGTGCAGATGTCGACGGAGAGCTCGATTCCGCGCAGCCATGCGAGAAACGCAGGATCAAACAACGGGGTCTTGCCGGGCGATTGCAGCGAGGCGAGGTACTCGATGTCGTCATCGGTGAAGCCAAAGCCATCGACGAGCTCGGCTATCTGGTTGGCGCCGCAGAAGACGCCGTAACCTCCGCCAAAGGGATTATCGCGATAGAACGAGTAGAAGCACGCATCAGTATCGATCTTGCCCTGCGACCAGTAGCTTTGGGCCATCGTGATCTCGTACAAATCGGTGAGCAACGTCATGTTGCGCGTCATGTGCCTCTCCTAGCCGGCATGCTCCGCACGGGGCGGATGCTTCTTCCTTGACTATTCCCTGGCCGCACCGTTGTTTGGCTTGCCCGAACCCTGGCCGTGGCCGCCACCGCGGCGACGACGTCTGTTCCTCGAGTTGCCGGATCCGCCCGTGCCATTGCCCTTTGGCGCATCCCCGCTCACGGTCGAGGAGTGCTGACCGGGACGCGGGCGCGAAGGAGCCTGGCCCTTGCCCTGCGATCCTTCCTTCGAGGGAGCGTTCTGGTTGCCCTGGCGAGACTTGTTGCCGCCGTTGCCACCGCGACGTCGGCGATTGCGCGAACGGTTCGCGTTGCCGCCGGCAGATTGTCCGTCCTTGCGATCCTGCTGCTCCTTGCGCGCGGAATCCTCGTGCTTTATCTCGGTACCGTCGGTCGCGGAGACCGATCGGCGGCGCTTGCGCTCATCGCGTGGCTGCGGGGCGGGTGACGAAGTTCCCCGCTTGCGCGGCTTGCGCCCCGAATCGCCCGACTGTCTGTGCGACGCGTCACCAGACGAGCGTCTGCAACGATGCACTCGTTCGATGGATCCTCCCTCGACCGTGGTGTCGGCAAGATCGGGGTCATCGGAGAAGAGCTTCTCGCCCATCATCGCGAGATTGCTGTCGTTGCTCAGCTCCTCCATGATCTTGTCGAAGTTCTCCTGGGAGATATGGCAGGGACGGATACGTTCGCCCTCACGTGGAACCTTGTCACCGGTGTCGAGCGCCGAGACGGGCAGCGTCAGGCTCGAGCCGTCTTCCATGCGCAGGCGCACGGTCTCGCGCGGCGTATCGAACTCGACGACCTTGCCCATGCCCGCAGGCGTATCGATGAGCGCGTTCTTCTTGGGCGCACGGCCCTTGAAGTCCTTGTATGCCTCGTACTCGTAGCGCAGGCAGCACATGAGCCTGCCGCATAGACCGGAAATCTTGGTGGGGTTGAGCGGAAGGTCCTGCTCCTTGGCCATGCGGATGCTCACCGGTTGGAACTCGCCACCCAAGCGCGCGCAACACAGCTCCTCGCCGCAGTGACCCAAGCCGCCGAGCATGCGGGCCTCGTCACGTGGGCCGATCTGGCGCATGTCGATGCGCGTGTGGAACGCGGCTGCCAAATCGCGCACGAGCCCGCGAAAATCGACGCGCTCGTCCGAGGTGAAGTAGAAGGTCGCATGGGACTCGTCGAACGAGAACTCGACCGCCGAGGGACTCATGTCGAGGTGATTCTTCTCGACGAGGTCGTGAAAAACCGCGAGGGCCTCCTGGTCACGCGCGGCAATCTCGTCGCTTTTGGCGAGGTCCTCCTCGGTCGCGATGCGGATGACGGGCTTGAGTGGCTTGGTGACCTCGGCCTCGTCGACATCGACGACGTCATGGGTACACAGGCCGATCTCGTTGCCCTTGCTCGTCTCGACCAGGACGTGGTCACCGGCCTTGATGTCGAGGCCCGCTGGATCGAACCAATAGTCCTGGGATGCGTAGCGAAGTCGCACTGACGCTACTAATGGCATAAAGCCTCCCTGATTTCCAAGAACATTGCGTCTATCGCAAGTTGTGGTGTCACATTATACGAGATGCTCGTGGCGGCGCTTCTGGCGGCATCGAGCGCGCGCATCAAGCCGGCGGTCGTCGCCGATCGGGCCACATGGGAGCTCTGCGCGCCGCATTCCGGGTAGGCGAGCAGCTCACAACCCCCCTCGCGCGTGACGAGGCAGTCACGCAGCCATGCGCGGGTGAGGGCGCAGAAGTCGAAGAGGACGGCGCGTTCGTGGGCGGTCGCCTCGCGCTTGCCCGCGAGCTCGATCTGCTTCTTCGCTCCCTGCGAAAGGTAGTCATCGTATTTCTCGATATAGGTCTCGGCGTCGATTCTTCCCTCGTCCATCATCGACGCCTGCTCGCGCGCGAGCTCGACGAAGCGCTTGGAATTGGCGAGCAGCGTGCGGTTGTCGCAGTCGCGTGCAAGTGCGTATAGCATGTCGAAGAGCTGGGCGTTTCCTGCGCGCACTCCGGAAGGACTGTTGAGGACGAGTACTTCGCAACGGCTGCGAAGCGTCTCGAGCACGGCCGATTCGCTATTGGCCACGAGTATGCAGACGACGTTTTGCGGCGGCTCCTCGAGCGTCTTGAGCAGGGCGTTTGCCGGCGCGCCCGCAAGGCGATGCGCATCCTGGATGATATAGACCTTGTTCGCGGCACGAATGGGTGCAAGCTCCGCGTCGTGCGTGAGCTCGCGTACCTGGTCGACGAGGTAGCCATCGGTGCCACCGGGCCTATATAGGTGAAGGTCGGGATGGACGTGACGCAGGACCTCGTCCGTGACCTGCGGATCCCCGTGGGCGATGAGGCCCGCGGCAAAGCGCAGGGCGATATCGGCGCCCGCGCCTTCCTCCCCACCGGCAACAAGATAGGCATGCGTCATGCTGCCCGTGTCATGCACGCGCTGCAGGTACGACGTCACCTGATCCTGTCCGGAAATACCAGCAAAGAGCTCACTCATGAGCGCTCCTCCACCCCGGAATCCACCGAACAAGACAAATGTCGCTGGGGCGGTTTTGTCTGGTCTCGCAGGTTCAGGTCAAGCAAATCGACGAGGTCGGAGCAAATACGTCCGTGCACCTCGTCGACACTGCCATCGGCATCAATGACGTGGACGCGACCGGGCTCTGACGCGGCGATAGCCTCGAAGCCGCTACGTAGGCGCGCGCGAAACGCCTCGCCGGCCGACTCCATGCGGTCGCCCGTCCCGTCGGTCGATCGACCCTCGACGCGATTGCGGGCGACATCTGGGTCGAGCGCGAGGAGCAACGTGCGGTCGGGATAACGGCCACCGCATGCCAGGTCGTTGGTCGAACGCACGAGTCCGGCGCCAAGCTCACGCCCGTAGCCCTGATAGGCCAGCGTCGAATCGGTAAAGCGATCACAGACGACGACCTCACCGCGTGCAAGAGCGGGCTCGATGACCTCGTCCATCACCTGGGCGCGAGCGGCTTCGAAGAGCAGGAGCTCTGCGAGCGGCGCCATCGCGTCATCTTCCTTGTCGAGGAGCAGCGCGCGGATCTTCTCGCCCAGGCACGTACCGCCCGGCTCGTGCACGCGTAGTACCGTGCGACCCTGCTGCTCGAGCCAACTGGCGAGAAGGTCGGCCTGTGTCGACTTGCCAACGCCGTCATCTCCCTCGAGCGTGAGGAAGATTCCCGGCGTGCTATCAGCGTTGCTATCCATGCGGATGGGTGTCTCCGTCTACTTCTTCTACTTCTTGGCCGTGGTCTTCTTCTTGGTGGCCGTCTTCTTCTTCGCCCCGCCACGAGGCTTCTTGGCCTTGTCGGCCTTCTCCTTCTCGCGTTTGGGGCAGTTCATGTTCACGCAGATGCGCCACGGGCCGCGCGCCGTCGAGACGATGACCTCGGGCGCACCGCATTCGTCGCACACCTCGCCGGTGGCGGTGATATCACCGCGCTGGGGCAACGGATAGCTCACGTCACATTGCTCGAAGTTCTCGCAGCGGATGAAGCGCTTGAGCGTGCGGGGGTTCTTCTGCGCGATGAGCTTGCCCTCGCGGCCGGCCTCCTTGCACACGGCGCATTCGCCGACGACGATCTCCTCCATCTTGTTGGTGGCGCATTCGGGATCGAGGCAGTGGTTGTACGCCTTCTGCCTGAAGGGCGTGACCTTGATCTGCGGGCCGCCGCAGGTGGGACACGGCTCCTCGAGCGCCTCGTAGCGACCCTGCGGCAGCGGATAGGTCACATCGCAGTCGGGCCAGTTGTTGCAGCCGACGAAACTCGAACGCGTCTTTGCCGAGGTCTTCACGCACAAGTCCCCGCCGCACTTGGGGCAGGCACCCACACGGCTATCAGCCGTAACGGCATCGGAAATCATGTCCGCAATGGCATCCTTCTCGGGAATGAGGCTCTCGATGATGCCGCCGAGCAGCTCACGCGAATGCAGCACGACCTCGTCACGCTGGCGCTTGCCGTCGGCGACCTGCGTCATCTCGCCTTCAAGCTCGGCGGTCATGTTGGGTGTGGTGATGGGCTCGGCGAACTTCTCGAGCGCGTCGATGATAGCGATGCCGAGCTGGGTGGGCTCGATGGGATCGTTCACGATGTAATGGCGGCTGTAGAGGCGCTCGATCATGTCATGGCGCGTGGCCTTGGTGCCAAGGCCCTTTGCCTCCATCTCCTGGACGAGCTTGCCCGACGAGTAGCGCGCTGGCGGCTCGGTCTGCTTGTGCGCGCAATCCGCATCCCAGAAGTCGAGCGTCTGGCCTTCGACGAGCGGGGGCATCTGCTCGTCCTTCTTGAGGCCGTACGGATACACGCTGCGATAGCCCGGCTCGACAAGCACGTCGCCGCGAGCGGTGAAGGGCTCGCCCTCGACATCGAGCGTGACCTTGGTGGACTCGAGGACGGCGGCCTCAGACAGCGTCGCCATGAAGCGCCGGCAGATGAGACTGTAGAGCTTCCATTCCTCGGGACGGAGCTTGTCGGGATCGGCCGCGCCCGTGGGGTAGATGGGCGGGTGGTCGGTCGTCTCCTGCTTGCCGCGCGTGGCCGTGAGCTTGCCCTTGGCGAGCAGCGCCTCGGCCCCCTCGCGAAAGTCGGGGACCTTGGCGAGGATGTCGAGAACCCCGCGCAGGTCGAGCCCTTCGGGGTAGACCGTGTTGTCGACGCGGGGATACGAGGTGTAGCCGTTCATGTAGAGCGATTCGGCGATGCGCATGGTGCGCGCCGGCTTGATGCCGATGGAGCTCGCCGCCGCCATGAGCGAGGGGGTGTTGAACGGAGCGGGCGGATTGGACTTGCGGCGCTTCTTCTCGATGGCGCCGACGGTCGCCTCGGTCGCACCCGCGATGCGGGCCATGACGCCGTCTGCCTCGCCCTTGTCCTTGAAGCGCGCGGTGGCGTGCGTCGCGGTGAAGGCATCGTCGTGCTCGTCCTTGGGCGCGGCAGTACCGGTGATGACCCAGTAGTCCTCCGGAACGAAGGCGTCGCGCTCCTTCTCGCGCTCGACCACGAGGGCCAGCGTGGGGGTCTGCACACGACCGGCGGAGCGCGTGTTGCCGATGCCGCTGTACTTCACGCAGGTGAGGTAGCGTGTGAGCACGGCACCCCAGATGAGATCGATGTACTGGCGCGTCTCGCCCGCGTGCGCAAGGTCATAGTCGAGCGTCTGGAGTTTGGCGGGAGAGAACGCGTCCTCGATCTCCTTCTTGACGAAGGCGGAGTAACGGGCGCGCGTAATGGGCGCGGCCTCGTTTACCTCGCGGACCACGGAGATGGCATCGAGGCCGATGAGCTCACCCTCGCGGTCGAAGTCGGTGGCGATGATGATCTCATCGGCCTTCTTGGCGAGGTTCTTGAGCGAGCGGATGATGTCCTTCTCGGCCGGCAACTTGATGATGGGCGCGTAGGTGAGGTAGGGCAGCGCGGGAATCTTCCAGCCCTTGAGGTTGATGCCCTCGGGAACGTAGGGACGACGCTTGGATTTCCACGGCGGGGTTGCGAGCGCCTTGGGCACGTCCGGCGCATCGATGACCTCGCCGTCCTCCTCGACACCGACCCAACCCGTCTTCTTCTTGTAGATGAGCTCCTGGGGGAAATCGAGCCCGAGGATATGGCCCTTGAGCCCGATGGCAACGCATTCGTGACCATCGCGATTGAAGCGGTACACGGGCGTGTTGTAGACCTTGTCCGTCTCGGGCTTGCCCCCTTGGGCAAGGAGACGGGAGATCTGCTGCGCTGCGATGTTTTTCTCGGTAATGATCAGTTCCATGTTGCCCATCACTCACTCGTTTTTGCTGCGTTCCTGAGAACAGCTATGGCTTACAATTGCCCGTGGAGATTACACGGGCGGGGCCGGAAAGGCCTCAGTTGCTCGATTTTAACCATATATATAAGGTTCTGGCTACCTCCATTTTGGAAACGATTAGCCCCACGCGCTGCGTCGTGTGCGATGCGCCCGGCAGCGTCCTGTGCGAGAGCTGCGCGTCTTCCCTTCCCTTCATCGATCTCATGCTCGCGTGCCCACGTTGCGGCGCCCCCTATGGGCGCATGTTGTGCACGGAATGTCCGATGCCGGGAAGCGAGGCAGCGCTGCGGCATCCCGAGGAGGCGTTTCCGTTTTCGCGCGCACGCTCGGCGCTGTCGTTCGAAGGCGGGGCAAGAAAGATCATCCGCACCTACAAGGACGGCGACGAGTTGCGTCTTGACGCGGTCATCGCCTCGTTCCTGTGCGCCGCAATACGCGGACGCGATGAGACACATTGGACAGGCACATCTGTCTCATGCGGACGGGAGATGGGGACCGACATCCCAAGGCCTCCCGCCGTCATTTGGGGTAAGACGGGACCTTCCGCTGTCACCTCGAGTGAAGCGGAGCGGAGTCGAGAAATCTCCCCTCCCTACCCTCGGGACTGGTCGCAGTGGGCAGGCGCGCTCACGTACGTACCAGCATCGCCCGAGGCGTTGCGACGGCGCGGGTTCGACCATATGGAGCGCGTGGCGCAGATTGTGGCGCAGCGTACGGGACTGCCGCTCGTGCACGCGCTTGCAAGTCGCAAAGGAGCCCACGACCAACGTAAGCTGGGACGCGGAGAGCGCCTGGCAAATCGCAGCGGGTCGTTCTCGCTTGCGACGGATGAGAGGACGAAACACGAAGGTGATTTAGGGGCGACCGGTGAGGACGCTTCGGTGACGTTGCGAGCGGGCAGAATGCTACAACGCGTCATCCTCGTCGACGACGTCTTCACGACGGGCGCGACGCTGTCGGCGGCAACGCAGGTGCTCCTCGACGGCGGTGTCCGTGAAGTCCGTGCCGTCACCTGCTGCCGCGTCTGGTGAATGAGACACATTGGACAGGTACAGCTGTCTCATTTTCTGTCCGGCTTGTCGAGGGCGATGCTGATGAGGACGCAGGCGAGCAACAGGAACTGGTAGAACAGAAACGGCATGATCTCGACGCTCGCGATACCGGCGAGGCTCGCTGCGACGAGGAGCTGCGCGCCATAGGGGATGATGCCCTGTCCGATGCAGCTGAAGATGTCGATGAGACTCGCCACTCGCACGGGTTCGATGCCGTACTCCTCGCCGATGTGCTTGGCGATGGGACCGGAAACCACGATGGCCACCGTGTTGTTGGCGCAGGCGATGTCGAGCAGCAACGTGAGCAAGCCACAACCGAGCTCGCCGCCGCGCTTGCCGGTGAAGTGCCGCTTAATGAACGCAAGAATCGACGCGAAGCCGCCGTATTCGCGCATGAGCGCGCTAATCGATGCGACGAGAATCGTCACGATCATCGTCTCGAACATCCCAGCCGTTCCCGTGCCCATGGCCGAGAACGCGCTCGCGAAATCGAGCGATCCCGTCGCTCCGCCCACAATGGCGAACAGCACGATGCCACCGCCAAGCACGAGGAAGACGTTGATGCCGCACAACGCGGCGATGAGTACGACGAAGTACGGTATCGCCTGCCAGATGTTGTATTCGAAGTCATCGAGCGCGGGTGTGCCGGCCATGATCGCCATCGCGATGAGGATGCCGAGCGTGATGAGCGCCGCAGGCAAGGCGATGCGGAAGTTGTTGAGGAACTTATCCTTCATGTTGACGCCCTGCGTGCGGGTTGCCGCGATCGTGGTGTCCGAAATGAACGAGAGGTTGTCGCCGAACATCGCGCCGCCGACGACGGTTCCCACGCACAACGGCAGATTGAAGCCCGCGCTGGCGGCGACGGTCACGGCGATGGGGGTGAGCACCGTGATGGTGCCGACGCTCGTTCCCATGGCAAGCGAGATGATGCAGGCGATGACGAAGAGGCCGGGAATGGCCGCTTGGGCGGGCAGTATGTCGAGCAGCAGGTTTGCCGTGCTCTCCGCGCCACCGGCTGCGCTCGCAATGCCGGAGAACGCGCCGGCCATCAGGAAGATGAAGAGCATGATGACGATGTTGTCGTCACCGATGCCGCGTGCGCATACGTGGATCTTCTCGTCAAAGGACAGCGAGCGGTTCTGCAGGAACGCGACGACGAGCGCGATGACGAAGGCCACGACGACGCTGACCACGTAGAAGCCCATCTGCCCTTCGGCAGGCGCGACGTACTCGAAGTAGATGCCGCATCCGAGGTAGAGCACCAGGAAGACGACGATGGGCAGCAATGCCTTTGCGTTTGGTTTCTTATCCATGCGAGCATGATAGACCAAATCGCGCTCGTCGGCAGCACGCCCATGTGGGCACTTGGTGGTATCATCTGCGCATGTGCATTTAGGCAAAGGCGGTGCAAACAGCATGGTGGGAGAGAATCTTCCGCGTTCCCTGAAATGGCAGCCAGCGCTCGAGGGGTGGGTTCCCAGCGCGCTGACCACGGCGAATCTTGATGATGCGGCAGCTCGGCTGACGGTGCTCGACCAGCGCCTCCTGCCACATTCGATTGACTACATCGATTGCTTCACCTCCAAACAGGTATGCGACACGATCGAGGAGCTTGCGGTGCGTGGGGCCCCGGCCATTGGCATTGCCGGCGCATTTGCCCTCGTGCTGTGGGCGAAGAACGAGTGGCCCGTCATCCGTGAGGCGAAACGCCAGGCCAATCCCAAGAGCGACGTCGATTCCGTCACCGTGTTCGCGAGCAAGCTCGAGCAGCGCGGACGCGAGATCGCGGCGGTGCGCCCGACGGCCGTCAACCTCACCTGGGCGATCAACGAGCTCGTCGCACCGGCTCGCATGGCGGCGTATCGGGGCGACACCGTCGAACACATCACGACCGAGCTCGAGGAGCAGGCCTGCCAGCTCATGGAGGACGAGATCTACTCGTGCAAGCTCATCGGCGAGAACGGCGCCGTCATCATCTCCACGCTCGCCCAGCGCCTGGGACGTCCCCTGCGCATCGAGACGCACTGCAACGCCGGCGCACTCGCGACGGCTGCCTGGGGTACGGCCACATCCATCATCTATCACGCCTTCGAGAACGGTGATGTCGAAAAGGTCTGGGTCGACGAGACCCGTCCCGTCGAGCAAGGCGCGCGTCTCACCGCCTGGGAACTCGAGCAAGCCGGCGTGCCTTATACGCTCATCAGCGACAGCATGGCCGGTTCCATCATGGGGCAGGGACTCGTGGATGCCGTCATCGTGGGCGCCGACCGTGTCTGCGCGAACGGCGACGTCGCCAACAAGATCGGGACCTATCCGCTTGCCATCGTCGCGAGCTACCACGGCGTGCCGTTCTTCGTCGCCGCACCACACTCGACCTTCGACAAGTCGCTGACCACGGGCGACGAGGTCGTTATAGAGCAGCGCGACGCCACCGAGGTACGTTGCATGCCCTACGGCCACCAATGGCTGCCCATAGCCCCCACCGAATGCGACGTGTTCAACCCGGCATTTGACATCACGCCCAACGAGCTCATCACCGGCGTCATCACCGAGACGGGTATCGAGTTCGCCGGCGAATGAGACAGTTGCTCAGGGACGTTGTCTCACTACCATACGAGCCCTGTTCATGATGAGACAACGTCCCTGAGCAACTGTCTCATCGTTTGTCCCAGCTCACCGCTTACCCACGGACGTTGACGGGCACATCCTCCCCGGCTCGCATGTGGTAAAGTAGCGAGTTTGCAGGGAATCGAACGTAGACACGCAAAGGATGTTTTCGTGTTCGGAATAAGTGGCACGGAACTGGTGATTATCCTGTTCTTCGGTTTCCTCATCTTCGGGCCGGAGAAGCTGCCCCAGATGGGGCGCACCGTGGGACGGGCAATCAGGCAGTTCAGAAACGCCTCTGAGGCGGCGAACAAGAAGTTTAAGGAAGAGGTCGCCGACCCCTTCCAGGAGGCCATCGCTCCCTACAAGGATCAGGTCGAGGAATCGACCAAGCCCATCCAAGAGGACATTTCCGCCATCAACGACACGCTCAACGAGACGAAGAGCATGTTCACCGACCCGTTCAAGGACATGTTCGGTAGCCCAACGAGCACCCCCAAGGTCGCTCCCGGTGCAGCGATTCCCGGCGGGACCGCCAGCGAGCCCACTAGCCCCAGTCCCGTCCCGACAGCCGCCGATTCCGCGGCCGATGATCCCTTTGCCGGCGTTATCGATGATGCGCCCGCTAAAGAGCCCGAGGGCAAGCCCATCCCCGAGACGGGCGGTACCGTCAAGAAGAAGAGCATGGCGGCGAGCCTCTACGACCTCGACGACGAGAAAGCCGGTGAGTGAGATGCCCATCGGTCCCGCGCGCATGCCGCTCATGGATCATATCGGCGAGCTGCGTCGTCGCATCGTCATCATCGTCGTCGCGCTCGCGGTCACGGTCTGCTTCATGTACCTGCTCGCGCCGTATCTCATCGACTTCCTCATTCTCCCCGTGAGCGACTACGTGACCGATGTCTATGTGACAGGTGCGTTCGAGGGCTTCTCGCTGAAGTTCCGCGTGGCGCTCTTCATGTCGGTCCTCGTCTGCAGCCCCCTCATCTTCTGGGAGCTGCTCGCGTTCTTCCTGCCCGCGCTGCGCCCCAACGAGCGCCGCTACGTATTGCCCACGTTCTTCGTCGCCGTCGCGCTCTACGTGCTGGGCATGGTGTTCTGCTACTGCTTCTGCCTCAATCCCGCATTCCAATTCCTCACGACCGAGAGCATGTCCATCGGCCAGATCCTGCCGCAGGCAACCGATTACCTGCACTACATCATCCTGTTCGAGCTTGCCTTTGGCCTGGCCTTCGAGCTACCGCTCGTGGTCTTCTTCCTCATCCTGTTCAACATCGTCCCCTACAAGAAGATGCGCGCCAGCTGGCGAGGCATCTACGTCGGCCTGCTCGTGGTTGCCGCCATCGTGACACCGGATGCATCCCCCGTGACGATGGGCATCATGTTCGCCGCACTGCTCGCGCTCTACGAGGTGTCACTTGCTGCTGCCCGCATCGCGCTTGCGCGCAGAATCAAGCGCCAGCGTGCTGAGGAAGAAGCGGAGATGGCCGCGTAATGCACGAGCTATCGCTGGTACAGGGCATCTTCGATTCGGTCATTCCCGTCGCACGGCAAAACGGCGCCACGAAGATCACGGGCATCAAGCTCACCATCGGCGAGATGACGATGGTCGTACCCGAGGCAATGGAGTTCGCCTTCGAGGCGCTGTCCGAGGATGACCCGTTATTGGACGGCTGCGTGCTCGAGATGGATTTCGTGGCTCCGAAGTCACGTTGCCTGGACTGCGGTAACGAGTTCGAACATGACCGTTTTCACAGTCATTGCCCCGCATGCGATTCGGCAGCGACCGTCCTGATTGCGGGACGTGAGCTCGATATCGCCTCCATGGAAATCGAAACACCCGATGACGAGGACAGCCCCGCGTAGGGCTCGACATACGATGTGCATGGGCCAGATCCTAGCACATCGAGAGAGAAGGATGACATGGCTTACATCGACCTGGAAACCAAGATCCTGAACAAGAACGACGAAGGCGCCGCGGCAAACCGCGCCCTGCTCGACGAGAAGGGCGTCTACATGGTCAACGTGCTGGCGAGCCCCGGGTCGGGCAAGACCTCGACCATCGTGGCGACCATCAACGCGCTGCGCGACAAGTACAACATCGCCGTCATCGAGGGCGACATCGCGAGCGACGTCGATTCGCAGACCATCAAGGCCCTGGGTATTCCCGCGGTGCAGATCAACACTGCCGGTGCCTGTCATCTCGAGAGCGACATGCTGCGTCGCGCCCTTGACGTGCTCGACTTGGACGACATCGACCTCATCTTCATCGAAAACGTGGGGAACCTCGTATGCCCGGCGGACTTCTACCTGGGCGAGAACATCAAGATGATGATCCTGTCGGTGCCCGAAGGCGATGACAAGCCACTCAAGTACCCCGGCATGTTCCAGGTGGCCGACGCCATCATCCTCAACAAAATCGACGTAATGCCGGCCTTTACCTTTGACAAAACGCTCTTCGACGAGCATATCGAGCGCCTCAACCCCGGCGCGCCGAGCTTTGCCATCGCCGCGACCAAGGGCGACGGCGTCGACGAGTGGGCCAGTTGGCTCTCCGAGCAAATCGAAGCCGCAAAGTAGAATCGACGAGCTTCGTGCGCGTTTTTTTCGATTATGTGAGATGGGACCGAGGCTTCTCTTCACACAATCGCATTTTTTCTGCTACGGGACTTCACAGGTCTCACATAATCGAAAATTTCTTACATGCGAAGGATGGCGGTCTCGCACTATCGCAATTTCTTTGCGCGCCAGCGGGCTCGTGTTCTACACGGTGCCGAGCGTCCAGGAGTTGAGGTAGGCCTCCTGCTCGGGCGTGAGCGTGTCAATCTGTATGCCGAGCGTGCCGAGCTTAACGCGGGCGATCTCGTCGTCAATCTCGGCCGGGATGTTGTAGCACTGGGGCAGCAGCTCGTCGCGGTGCTTGAGCACGTACTCGGCCGCGAGCACCTGGTTCGCGAAGCTCATGTCCATGACCTCGGCGGGATGTCCCTCGGCAGCCGAGAGGTTCACGAGGCGTCCGTCGGCGAGCAGGATAATCGTGCGCCCATCGGGCAGCGTGTACTCGTCGACGAGCGGCTTGAGGGTCTCCTTGGAGACCGCGTGCTCCTCGAGCCAGGGAATGTTGATCTCGCTGTTGAAGTGGCCGGAGTTGCAGATGATCGCCCCGTCCTTCATGTTCTCGAACGCCGGCGCGTCGATGACGTTGAGGTCGCCGGTCACGGTTACCCAAACGTCGGCTAACTTGGCGGCCTCGGCGCACGGCATCACGCGGTAGCCCTCCATGTGCGCCTCGAGCGCCTTGAGCGGATCGACCTCGCAGACGATGACGCTCATGCCCATGCCAGCTGCGCGCTGGGCCAGGCCGCGTCCGCAGAAACCGTAGCCGCTCACCACGAGGGTGCGGCCCGCGAGCAGGCGATTGGTCGCGCGCACGATGCCGTCGAGCGTGGATTGGCCCGTGCCGTAGCGGTTGTCGAAGAAGTGCTTGGTGTTGGCGTCGTTGACATTGAACGAGGGGTACTTGAGCGCGCCGGCAGCCGACATCGCAGCCAGGCGAATGACGCCGGTCGTCGTCTCCTCGGTGCCGCCAATCACGTACTTGAGGGCGTCCTGGCGATCGCCGTGGATGCGATCGCAGAGGTCAGCACCGTCATCCATCGTGATTTGCGGCTTGGTATCGATGACGGCGTCGAGGTGCTTGTAGTAGGTCTCGGTGTCCTCACCACAGCGTGCGTAGACCTCTGCGCCGTAGTACTTGACGAGCGCGGCCGCCGTGTCGTCCTGGGTGGAGAGCGGATTGCTTGCGCACAACGCGACCTGGGCACCGCCTTCGATCATCGTGCGTACGAGATTGGCGGTCTCGGTGGTCACGTGCAGACACGCACCGACGCGAATTCCCTCGAAGGGGCGCTCCTTGGCAAAGCGCTCGCGAATCTCGGCGAGTACGGGCATATCCCGGTCGGCCCACAGGATGCGCGCGCGGCCCTCGTCGGCAAGGTTGATGTCGGTGATGTCGTAGCTCATGGGTTCCTCCTCGATGAAATGACACGTTGCACATACTAGCACGGGTGAATGAGACAACTACTCGAAGACGCTGTTTCATTGCGTAGTGGCACCTGCGGAAAGCGAGGCAAAAACGACAAGATTGTCTCATTAGTTAGGGTATGCTAACATTCGGATATGAACATCGCGAGCTGGATCATACTCATCATCGTCGTCATCTGGATTGGCGTTGCCATCAAGGTGGCCTTCTTCGGCGGCTTTGGCAAGAAGGGGCGCTCGTGCCACAGCACGCATCACGATGCGAACCTGCCAAGCGACGAGGACCTCAAGCTGCCGAGTGCTTGCATGGGTTGCAGCAAGGGAAGCTGCGCGGGCTGTGCAAGCGCGTCCGGCAGACGTGACATCCCCATACCCACCGTTCGCAAATCGCGAGGATAGATGTGGGGCAGGAACGTTATGCTGCGTCCCCGATGTTCCCGTCTTTGCCTCATTACTGAACGGTGCCTTTCGTTAATGAAACAAATGACCTGTCCATTTGTCTCATGTCTCACGCACGGTTTCGTCATCTGCATTATCCATAAATTCAGATAAAGGACACATAACGTTTATCAATCCGTAGTATAATGCGCTCATCATCATTCCCCAAAGCGAGCGGAGCTACGCGTGGCAATCGGCGATCTTACCCCCTCATACGAGGACTACATCGAGGCCATCTACGACCTCGCCCTACATGGCGATGGGTCGGTGCGCTCCACCGACGTTGCGGATGCGCTCGGCTTTTCGAAGGCGAGCGTCGCTCGCGCGACCAAGAACCTTCGCGAGATGGGCTACATCGAACAGGAGCGCTACGGGGAAATCACGCTTACGCCTGCAGGCAAGGAATACGGCGAGCACATCCTCATGCGCCATCGCGTGCTGCGCGCCTTTCTCATCGACGCCCTCGGTGTGAACGAGGAAGCGGCCAATCGCGAGGCGTGCATGATGGAACACGCCATCAGCGAGGACACGATGGATAAGTGGATCGCCTGGTACGAGGAAAATTACGGCCCCGTCTCCGAGACGCCCGCAAGCACAAGAATGTAGACTCCCAAACGCAGGAAACGCCCCGTGAGGGGCGTTTCCCGGAGAGAGGGAGGACATGTTTGGGGCGGAGAGAGGGGCCGCCCGGAAGATGGCTTGTCCTGAAGCCTGAGTTAGTCGTTCTATGCGGCCGCCTTTACGGCCGTGTCCGCATGGGCGGGCGCGGCGGGCTTGCTGGCCGGGCGGAAGAGCGCCCATAGCAGCGCCGCAACAAACACGATGGCAACGATGGTTCCCAGACTGAAGACACCGGTGACGACCCATGCGCCAATCTGGAAGATGATGAGCGAAATCACGTAGGCAAATCCGCACTCCCAGCCGATGGCGGCCCAGAACCACTTGTTGAAGCCACCCATCTCGCGCTTGATGGCGCCCATGGCCGCGAAGCACGGCGCGCAGAGCAGCTGGAAGGTCATGAAGGCGAAGGCCGCGACCGGCACGAGCAGGGCGGAACCAGTCGTCGCCGCGAGCGACGCCATGTAGGCACTGGTCCACGCGACATTGGGATCGCCGCCGTACACCACGGCCATAGTCGAGATGACGTTCTCCTTTGCGATGAGACCGGTGATGACAGTGGATGCGCATTCCCAGTTGTTGAAGCCGAGCGGCGCGAAGATCCATGCAAAGGCGTTGCCAAAGTACGCGAGGAACGAGTAGTCCATCAAATCCTCGCCGACCCACATGAACTTGCCCTCGTAGATGCCGTAACCCGACAGGAACCAGACCACGATCGTGGCAAGCAGGATGATGGTGCCCGCCTTCTTGATGAAGGCCCATGCGCGATCCCACATGCTGCGCAGCAGGTCGACGAAGCGCGGCAGGCGGTATTCGGGCAGCTCCATGACGTAGGGGGTGACCTTACCCATGAAGGGCCTGGTCTTGCGCAGGATGATGCCCGAGATGATGATAGCGGCAATGCCCATGAAGTACGCCAGCGGGGCGACCCACCACACGCCACCGAAGATGGCCGTCGCGATGAGAGCGATGATCGGCAACTTGGCCGAGCACGGCATGAAGGTCGTGGTCATGACCGTGAGGCGACGGGCGCTCTCGGACTCGATGGTGCGCGAGGCCATGATGCCCGGCACGCCGCAGCCGGTGCCGACGATCATGGGCACGAAGGTCTTGCCCGACAGGCCGAAGCGGCGGAAGAGGCGATCGAGGATGAAGGTGACGCGGGCCATGTAGCCGCAGGCCTCGAGGATCGCCAGCAGGAAGAACAAGATCATGATCTGCGGGACGAAGCCAAGCACGGCGCCAACGCCGGCGACGATGCCATCCATGATGAGATCGTAGAGCCAGCCGACGCATCCGACGGCCTCGAGCGCGGTACCGATGAGGACGGGGATGCCGGGAATCCATAGACCGTAGGCGCTCGGATCCTCGGGCGCGGGCACGCCAACGCCCTGGGTAATGACCTCGCCGGTCTCTCCATCGGTGGCTTCGCCGTCAAAGCTGTAGACGACAGCCTCGGCCGATCCCTCGCGACCCTCGGCGGCAATTTGCTCGTTACGTGCATCGGCAAGGGCCTGCGCCCGTGCCTCACCCGCTTCGCCGTAGTACACGAAGTAGTCGGTCTCCATGGCGGATTCCTCGTCGACCGAGGTGTATTCGGCCACGAAGCCGGAACTGGCGGCGTCTTGCTCGAATGCGGCAAGGGCGGCCTGGAACTCCGGGGACTCGAGGTCGGCGCCCTCGTCGGCTTCCTCGCCGATGAACGCCGCTATCGCATCGGTGTTGACGCCCGCCTCGCCGGCTTGCGTCAGATACTCACTGACGGCGGTTTGCGCCTCGTCATAAGGCTCGGTCGCGGCATCGAGGGCAGACTGCGCCGTGCCCTCGGCTGACACGATTGCCACCGGATCGAGGTACCACCCGTCACCGAAGACACCGTCGTTGGCCCAGTCGGTCGCGTAGGTGCCGACGGTGCTGATGGAGATATAGTAGATGAGCGTGATGATCACGACGAAAATCGGCAGCGCGAGGATGCGGTTGGTGAGCACGCTGTCGACCTTCTCGGAGATGGTCGCACCGGAAACAGCGCGCTTGTGGACGCGCTTGATGAAGCCCTCGATATAGCGATAGCGCTCGTTGGTGATAATGGCATCCGACAAGTCGTTGAAGAGCGCCTCGGCCTCGAAGATGATGTCATCGCAGTTGACCTTGGTGCCGATTTCCTCGACAGCCTCCTTGTCGCGCTCGAAGAGCTTGATGGCGTAATAGCGGCGCATGTTGCCGGGCATGGCGCTGGGAAGCTTGTCCTCGATCTTGGTGAGGGCGGATTCAAGTTCGGGAGTGAAACGGACGGGTTGCGGGACGATGCCCTCGCGCGCCGCCCTCACAGCAGTGGCGACCAGGTCTTCGAGGCCATCGCCCTTGAGTGCCGATATCTCGACGACCGGCACCTGGAGCTGTTCGGAAAGCTCCTTGGACTTGATGGTGTAGCCGCGCTTCTTCACGATGTCCATCTGGTTGAGCGCGACCACCACGGGCACGCCGAACTCCATGAGCTGCGTGGTCAGGTAGAGATTGCGCTCGAGGTTGGACGCGTCGACGATGTCGATGATGACGTCGGGGTGGCCGTCGACCAGGTAATTGCGCGAGATGACCTCCTCGCTCGAGTACGGGGATAGTGAGTAGATACCCGGCAGGTCGACGAACTGGATGTTCTTGTCGCTCTTGAGATGGCCGGTCTTTCGCTCCACCGTCACGCCGGGCCAGTTGCCCACGTATTGATGGTTACCGGTAAGTTGGTTGAACAGCGTTGTCTTGCCTGAGTTGGGGTTGCCCACCAGCGCAATGGTCGTTTCCATGTCGTGCTTTCTTCCTCTCCGTGCCTTTGATTCCGAATGAGACAGATGCTCTGAGCAACTGTCTCATTTGTTAGCTATAGCTAACAGCAGTGTAAAAAGATGGACTGGCATAAGGGGTAGCCAGCCCATCGTCTTACCGAGTGGTTAGACCGCCTGGACCTCGATCTTGTCGAGATCGGACTTGCGTAGCGACAGGTGATAGCCACGCACGGTCAGGTCGACGGGATCTCCCAACGGGGCGACCTTATCCACCCTGATTTGCGCGCCCTTGGTAATGCCCATGTCCATGATGCGACGACGGGTCGCGCCCTCGTCGCGGAGCTTTACCACCGTGCACGTCGCACCCGGTTTGATATCGGAAAGTGTCATGATAGCCTCCGTAGTTAGCATTCGTTAACTACATATTAGACAACGCTAACTTATTGTCAATGCACATTTTGCAATTATTTTGCGATTGGCAAGAGCGGTGCGACCGGGACAACCAGACAAAAGTGTCCCGGCGAGTTTTGTCTGGTGCCCTACTCCTCCTCGGCGAGGCGCAGCACCATCTCGTAGATGCCCTGGGCGCTGTTGAAGTTGGCCGGGACGACCTCCTTGGCGGGAACCGCGATGTCGAACTCGTCGTCGATTGCGTTGATGATCGCGAGGATATCGAAGGAGTCGAGGAAGCGCTCGTCGACCAGCGCCGTGCAGTTCTCGTAGTCGACGTCCTCCTCGACGTCCTTGAGCAGATCGATGATGGCCTCGAGCGTGATGTCGTCCATGACGTACGTTCCTTTCATCTTGTGAATGAGACGGTTTAGTCTGACCAATTTGTCTCATTGCTCACCGGACCCTACGGGTGATGAGACAGTTGCTCAGAGCGAGCGTCTCATTTGCGTGGCGTGTTGAGCGTGCTCGTCTCGATGAAGTCGCGGGCGAGCTCGCATCCACCATCATAACGCAAGACCACGCGAGGCATCGTGCGGCTCAGGAACAGGTGCACGCCCTCGGTGACGGAGTACGCGCCGGCATTGGCGAAGGCAAGCACGTCGTCGAGCTCGAGACTCTCGAGGCTGACCTCGCGCACAAGCACGTCGTTGACCGTGCACAGGCTGCCGCACAGCGTCCAGGAACGCTCATCGCGCTCGCGCATGGCATCGGCCAGCGCAGAGAGGTTGGCGGTCACGGGCACCTTGAGACCCATCACCTGCCCCGCGTAGGTGAGGTGGTTGATGCCACCGTCAAGGATGCAGTAGTTCGTGCCCTCGTTCTCCTTGATGTCGACCACGCGGGTGAGATAGGTGCCGCAGGACGCCGCGAAGAAACGCCCCATCTCGATGGTGACCTCCACGTCCTTTGCTAGCTCACGGATGGCGGGCGCGAGTTCGCGAGCCGGGGAAAGGTCATCGGAGAAGTCCTCGTCGGCGAAGTAGGGCACGGCGAGGCCGGGGCCGTATTCGAGGCGCTGCACCTTGAAGCTGTGCTCGTCGCGCAGCTCACCGATAAGCGCATGCAGCTTCTCGATCTCGCGGATCTGGTGCTTGAGCTTCTTGCGCTGGGTTCCCACGAAGTAGTGGAGCCCCACGATTTCGAGGTGCGGGAAGTCCGTGCGTTTGTCGATAACCTCCAGTAAATCGGCTTTCGACATGCCGAACTGACTGCCGGAGTTCAGTCGCAAGAGCACCTTGACCGTGGTGGATGCCTGCGTCGCGCATTCCTCGATGAGTTTCACGTGCAATTTCGATTCGGCAGTGAGCACGCCGACGCGGTAGCGGATGGCGCGACTCACGTCTTCGGCCTGCTTGTTCACGCCCGAGTACACGATCTGCGGTGCGGAGATGCCCACGTCCTCGCAGATGGCGAGCTCGCCGGGGCTACACACCTCGAGGCGGATTCCATGATCCGCCGCGGCTCCCGCGAGGAAGGGGTTGGCCTTCATCGCGAAGCAGAGACGCACCTCGTCGTCGAATATATCGGCGACCTTATCCAGCCGGCGCCAGAACTCCTCGACGTCGAAGACGAAGGTCGGCGTGCCATACTCCTGCGCGATGGTGAGAAGTTCGCTGTTATCCATATCAGATCCTTCGTTTATGGGACAAGGGGACAGTGAGACACATTGGACAGGTACATCTGTCTCATCGGGGACCATGAGACAGATGTACCTGTCCAATGTGTCTCACTTCATTTTAGCTCCAGCAGCGCCTGGCGGTCGATCTTGCCGTTCTTGGTGAGGGGCATCGTGTCCAGCTGGCGAATCTTGTTGGGCACCATATACTGCGGCAGGACGTCCTTGAGCGTAGCCGCAAGGGAGTCCTTCTCGCATGCGCCCACGTAGAACAGGAGGATGCGCTTTTTCCGCGGCTCGTAGACCGTGCACGCGCGCTCCACACCGTCGGTGGCATGCGCCGCCGCATCGATTTCGCCGAGCTCGATGCGCTGGCCCAGATGCTTGATCTGGTGATCCTTGCGCCCGCGGTACACGAAGCGCCCGACCTTGTCGAGCATGCCGATATCGCCCGTGCGATACATCGTCTCGGGAAATGCCGGCGTAAGCGGGTTTTGCACGAAGGCCTCGGCCGTCTTCTCCGGGTCGTTGTAGTAGCCGAGTGCCAGGCAGGTGCCGACGACGCAGATCTCGCCCTCGACGTCGGGCTCGTCGATTAGCCGGTCCTCCTCGTCGAGTAAGAAGACGCGCTCGTTGGGGAAGGGCCTGCCCATGGGGATGACCTCGTCCTTCTCGTAATCGCGCACGATGATGTGGTACGTGCAGTTGCAGGTCACCTCGGTGGGGCCATACACGTTCACGAACATGGCGTCGGGCAGCGCGGCGCGCCAGACGGCGAGCTGCTTGGGCGGCATGACCTCGCCGCTGAAGATGACCATGCGAATCGTCGTGGGCACACGGTAATCGAAACCACCCATCATCGAGACGAAGCACATGGCGCTCACGGCCCAAGTGCAGACGGTGACCTCGCGTTCGACGAGGAAGTCCATGAGGTTCACGGGGATGCTGAAGTACTCGCGCGGGATCATCTGCACGGTCGCGCCGGTGGCAAGGGCACTGTAGATGTCCTTGACCGAGACATCGAAGTCGAACGGCGCCTGGTTGGCCAGCACGTCGTCTTTCGTTATGTCGAATATCGAGACGAAGGAGCCGATGAAATCGATCACGGAGCGATGGCACACGGCCACGCCCTTGGGAGTGCCCGTGGAGCCGGAGGTGAAATTGACGTACAGCGGGTCGAGGTCGAGCGATGCGGCGCGGCGGCTGGCGAGCAGCGCGCTATCGGTGCGCGTGTCGATGATGTCCTCGAGGCAGACGACGATGTGGCCCTCGAAGGCGCTGCGTGCGGCGTCGATGTTACGCGCATCGGCGATCACGAGCGGGGCGGCGAGCTTGTCGACGATGGCGCGGGCACGGGTTGCGGGCTGGCGCACGTCGATGATCGAGTAGCAGCAGCGCGCGTAGACTGCGCCGAACATGGCGGCGAGCGCGAGCGTGCTCTTCTCCATGTAGCAGGCGATGGGGCTGAGCTCGTCGACGTGCGCGGCAAGGTAGGACCCGACGGCGCGGGCGCGGCGCATGAGGTCGAGGAAGCTGACCTCTCCGTTCTCGTCCGCGAACGCGATCTTATCCGGCAGCTCGCAGGCCCTCGCCTCGAGCCACTCGAGTACGTTAGTCATACCAACCTTCTTCTGACCTGCAAAATGAGACAGCGAGACTGACGGCTTGTCTCATTTTTTGATGGTACCGGCACATAATGAGACAACGAGACTGAGCGCTTGTCTCATTTGTCGGTCACCTTTTTGCCGACGGTCTTGCGCAGGACGAAGAGCGCGCCAACGATGAGGACGATGCCGATGATCAGGCAAATCACCCAGTTCTGCACGAAGCCCGCGATGATGAAGCAGACAAACGAGACGGACGCGACCGTGAGCACGTAGGGCAGCTGCGTCTGAACGTGCACGATGTGGTTCACGTTCGCACCGGCAGACGCCATGATCGTCGTATCCGAAATGGGCGAGCAGTGATCGCCACAGACGGCGCCGGCAAGGCACGCGGAGATGCCGATGGTAAGCAGCTCGGGCTGGCCGGCGAAGATGGGCAGCACGATGGGGATGAGAATGCCGAAGGTGCCCCAGCTCGTGCCCGTGGCAAACGCAAGGCCAAGGGCGACGAGGAAGATGATGGCGGGCAGCATGCTGTACAGGCCGGCGGCGGCGCCCTCCATGAGGCTGGCGACGAAGACATCGGCGCCAAGCGCGCTTGTCGCGAGCTTGAGCGTGAGCGCGAAGGTGAGGATGAGCAGCGCCGGGACCATCGCCCTGAAGCCGTCGACGATGCACACAGCCGCATCGCCGAAGCTGATGACGCGACGGCACAACAGGTAGATGAACGTGATGACGAGCGCGATGATGGAGCCCCAGGGCAAGCCGACTGATGCGCTCGTATTGCCAAACGCCAGGGCGAGATCGCCGAAGCCCTCGGCTTCCGGATCCCAGAATCCGCCGATGTACATCATACCGATGACGCAGCATACGATGAGGATGATGACGGGGATGAGCATGTCAACGAGACGCGAGCGCGGGTTGTCGAGCTTCTCCTCGCTGCCAAGCGAGCCGAGCATGCCATCACGGTAGGCCTCGATTTCGGCACGAGCCATGGGGCCGTAATCGAAGCCCATGACGACGATGACGATGATGAAGACGATGGTGAGCAGCGAGTAGAAATTATAGGGAATCGCCTGGATGAAGAGCTGAATGCCCGTGATACCGGAATTCAAATCGTTAGCCGTGGCCGAGACAGCTGCAGCCCACGAAGATATGGGAGCGATCATGCAGATGGGCGCCGCCGTCGCGTCGATGATGTAGGACAGCTTGGCACGCGAGATCTTCTGCTCGTCGGTCACGGGGCGCATGACCGCGCCCACCGTGAGACAGTTGAAGTAGTCATCGATGAAGATGAGCACACCGAGGGCAAAGGTCGCGAGCTGCGCGCCCACACGCGTCTTGATGTGACGGGCGGCCCAGGCGCCGAAGGCAGCCGAAGCGCCCGACTTGTTGATGAGCGCGACCATGATGCCGAGCATCACGAGAAATATGAAGATGCCGGCATTGGCCGAGTCGCTAATGGCGTTGATAAATCCAACGGCCATCGCGTCATCGCCCTCGCCTATCTCACCGGAGATGATGAAGTTAATGGTGTTGACCGGGTCGAAGCCCGCAAGCAACAGCGCACCTACGACGATGCCGACGAAAAGCGACGTATAGGTTTCCTTGGTGATGAGCGCCAAGACGATGGCGACGATGGGCGGCACGAGCGCCCAGAAGGTTCCGATAAACTCCATGTTCTCCCCAATACATGTCTATGTGACAATCGCGCATATTATAGGCATCTTTATGCGAATTTCGCGGCACGAAGCGCATGATAGAATTGAGAGGCAGCATACGAACCGCCGATTAACCTCGGGAGAGATGCCATGTTCGAACAAGACCACATCTGGGTTGGACAGGGCGAAGTCCCCTGCAACCTACTTCTCAACCAGGCAAACCGTCATGGCCTCATCGCCGGCGCATCCGGCACGGGCAAGACCGTCACCCTCAAGGTGCTCGCCGAAGGCTTCTCGAAAGCCGGCGTGCCCGTCTTCATGGCCGATGTGAAGGGCGATGTGACCGGTATTGCGCAAGCAGGCGACGATACCGAGAACATCACCAAGCGTGTCGAGAAGTTCGGCATTGAGGACTGGCAGCTCGAGGGTTGCCCCACGCGCCTATGAGACATGCTTGATGACCAGGGCATTCCCGTGCGTATCACGATCTCGGACATGGGGCCCATCATGCTCTCGCGCCTACTCGAGCTCACTGAAGTGCAGGAAGGTGTGCTCAACATCGTCTTTCGCATTGCCGATGACCAGCAAATGCTGCTCATCGACCTCAAGGACCTGCGTGCGATGCTCAACTACGTCTCGGAGCACTCCAAGGAGATCGAGACTACGTACGGCAAGGTCTCGTCGCAGTCGGTTGGCGCGATCCTGCGCGCGCTCATTGCCATCGAGGACCAGGGTGGCGACACCTTCTTCGGCGAGCCCAACCTCGACCTCAACGACTGGTTCGCAACTGACAAGAACGGCCAGGGCTACGTCAACGTGCTCAATGCGGCGCGCCTCATCAATAGCCCGCAAATCTACGCGATGTTCCTGTTGTGGATGCTCAGCGAGCTGTTCGAGACGCTGCCCGAGGTGGGCGATGGTGACAAGCCCAAGTTCGTCTTCTTCTTCGACGAGGCACACCTGCTCTTCAATGGCATGCCCAAGGAGCTACTCGACAAGATCGTCCAGGTCGTGAAGCTCATCCGCTCGAAGGGCGTGGGCGTGTACTTTATCACGCAGTCACCGTCTGATATCCCCGACGAGGTACTCGCGCAACTCTCGAACCGCATCCAGCACGGACTGCGCGCCTACACCCCAGCCGAGCAGAAAGCCGTGAAGGCCGCCGCGCAATCCTTCCGCGAGAACCCGGCGTTCAACGCGAAGGACAAGATTCTCGAGCTTGGCACGGGCGAAGCGCTCGTCTCGTTTCTGGATGAAGAAGGCAAGTCCTGCATCGTCGAGTACGCAAAGATATTGCCGCCGCAGTGCCGCATGGCTGCCGCCGACCCCGAAGTCATCGACCGGGTGCTTGCTGCACAGGAAGCGCTCATGAGCAAGTACGGCGAGGCGATCGACCGTGAATCGGCTTACGAGCTCATCAGCAAGCAGGCCGAAGCGCTCGACGAGGAAGCCAAGCAGGCTGCCGAGCAGGCGCAAGCCGACATCGAGGCTGCCGAGGCCGAGAAACGGAAGGCGAAGGAGGCCGAAAAGGCCGCCGCGGCCGAGGAGAAGCGCGCCCAGAAGGCGCAGCAAGAGGCCGTCAAGCAGGTGGGAAGCGTGCTCGGGCAGATTGGTCGCGAGGCGTCGCGTCAGATCATCCGCGGCATCTTTGGCGCGCTCAAGAAGTGAGCGTGCGCCGACATCGCAAGAATGAGACAGATGCCCTGAGCAAATGTCTCATTTTGCTGCTCGTCGCAGCGCTCGCGCTGTTGCCGGGATGCTCGTCGGCGTTGTCATCGCTGCCAACGACGGGACTTCCCTCGGGCATCGAATACACCGATCTTGGCACCCCCGATTTTGGCGAGTTTGCCGGGCAAACCGAATCCTTCGAGGAGTACGCCCCGCTTGACGCGCTGGGGCGATGCGGTGCGGCGACCGCGTGCATCGGCCGCGACCTCATGCCCACCAAGGAGCGGGGACAAATCAGCTCCATCAAGCCCACGGGCTGGCAGCGCGCTGAGTACGACTTCATCGACGGTGGCCTGCTCTACAATCGCTGTCATCTCATCGCCTACAGCCTCACCGCCGAAGACCTCAACGAGCGCAACCTCATCACCGGCACGCGGCAGATGAACCTCGCGATGACCGAGTTCGAGAAGCTCGTGTGCGACTACGTGGAAGACACCGGCAATCACGTGCTATACCGGGTCACACCCGTATTCGAGGGCATCGAACTCGTCGCGCGGGGCGTGCAGATGGAGGCGTTGTCCGTGGAGGATGACGGCGAGGCTATCTGCTTCAACGTCTTCATCCCCAACGAGCAAGACGGCATTGGCATCGATTATCTAACAGGGTATAGCTGGCTAGCTGGAGAGAGCGATGGCACGAGCTCGAAGAACGGCGAAGGTGCTGCCGGGAAAAATGGCGACGAGACCACATGCGTCTACGTGCTCAACACGAGCAGCAAGCGCTTCCACCTCCCCACCTGCGATTCCGTCCCCACCATCAGCGCGAAGAACAAGGCCGAAAGCGACAAGTCCCGTGACGAGTTGATAGCCGAGGGCTACAAGCCCTGCGGCAGCTGCAGACCGTAGATGGAGCGCTGCCCCAGGAGCAAGCTTCCTTCCGATATCCCATATATGACCAAATTAATACGGGGCTTTCTCGGCTTTCTGTCGCAAATATCTCGAGATTCGCCCGATTTCAGTCGGTGAAACTGTTGGATTCGCTCGTTAGCATGGCCTGCGAGGCGAGGACGAGAGCCGCAACTTCTATGGGCATCGCACTCTTGTCTTTTCGATTATTGCTAGTAAATACCTATTGGACTTATAATAGACACTTGAAAGGTGGTTCGTATGGAGTTCGAATACGATCCAGCTAAGAGCACGACAAACCTCCTCAAGCATGGCATTGATTTCGAGGAGGCGCAGTCGCTGTGGGAGGACCAAAACTTAGTTCGATTTCCCATTGATTATGGCGGAGAAAAACGCTGGGGTGTTATATCGCACTACTCTGGGAGCCGATGGGTTGCGGTCTGCACAACACGGGGCAACAACACGCGAATCATTTCAGTACGTCGGGCAACCAGAAAAGAGGCTGCGTTTTATGACAAGAAAAACAATGACCGATGAGGAGTTTGACGAGTACTTCGATAATGGCGGCGACATCACTCCCTTTATCGTCGAGGATTCTGTCGAATTTCCCAATCGCAACGACAAGGCTCGCAAGGTAAATATCAGCATGCCGGAGTGGATGATTGAAGAGCTTGACGCCACGGCACGTCACTTCGCGACCACACGACAAGGCGTCATTAACATGTGGATTGGCGAACGCCTGGAGAACGAACGCCGTAAAACCACGGTCTAGAAAACCAGACAAAAGTGCCCCGGCGGCAACTGTCTGGGCACAATGAAAAACGGGGCGGCTGCTCGAGGCAACCGTCCCGCTCGTTTTTGCTACTAAGCTGCCGCGCTTTGGGATGCTATACGGCCTGGGAGGAAAGGATCTTGGAAAGCTCCTGGGCGCTATTGAAGGGAAGCGAGTCGCGCGGTCCGCTCACCTGGACCACGTCGCCTTCCCACACCCTGCCCTCATCGGAGAACTTGGGGGAATGCACGATGTAGCTGAAGCGCAGGCGCTTCTGGCTCGCATCGGGGCTCACGTTGGGATCGTAGTTGAGGTTGTCCAACAGCTCGCGCATGCCGTCGACATAGGCCTGCGGATCGTTGGATTCGAGACGTACCACGCCGACCTCGGGGTTGTAGAGCACCCCGTCGGAAATGAATATGGTGCGTATGCGCTCGCGACGCCTCTTTTCGGCGATGTGAATGGCAATGCACAGGCCAATGGTTATGATCCACCAGAGAATGGTAATGACCAGGTCGCGCATGTCTATGAGGTGGAAACCGAGATAGTTCCAGAGCCACAGGAAAGCGATCGAGGCGACCATCAGAATCGCGATAATGATTACGTTGCTTTTTCGCACCGCTTCACCTTCTTTCTGCATCGCGTTCTCATCCGGCGGAATCATATAACATTCAAACGAATAATTACCCTGTCAAACTGCTAAACGTAATGACGTGCAAGGGAACAGGATGCGCAAAAACGAGGAGGGTGGTTCATGAACCACCCTCCTCTTGCTGTCTACCTGCGAATATCTAGATTACATCGCCTGGAAGGCGCCGTTGCTCACGCGGGATTCAACCGCCTGCTCCTCGCGCTTCCTTCCCATGATGTGGTCTTCGAAGTCGTCCATGTCGCGGGCGCTGTGGCGACGGGCGTACAGCACGCCCAGGCCATAGACAATGGTGACAAGCGCGCCGAAAAGCATCAGCCAGTGCGTCCAGCAGTGGATCTCCTCGAAGGCGGCCAGCGCGTTTGCGTCGTCGTCGATGGTGGTGATGTCGGCCAGCGGGTTCTCGGCATCGCCGATGGCCTCGACGGCCGCAACGGCGGCTGCAGCTGC